>CAYTLM010000053.1:0-11885 GCA_964438485.1 uncultured Leptospirales bacterium
CCCCGGATACAGGGGAGAAATAGGGGATTCAGGTTCTAAAACCCATTAAGGGTAAGAGCCAGGCATTTATTAGAAAAAAAAATCCAAATAGAATAAACGCTACTATCAGCACTACTGTAAGCTCCCTGTCCTCATTTCTTTCTGTTTTGTTCATGGATAAAATCCTCTTTCTATTATTCTCTGGTATAGTGTTTGTAATGAGCCTGCCTTTTTAGTTACAGTAAATAAGAGTATATTTTTTAATTATCAGCAAGTTAAAGAATTACTGCTGGAAAAAAATGTATTTATTACCGATAATTTTAAAAATAAACCAGATTAAGAAATGTAAATGAAAACATTAAAATCAAAAATAATGATTGCACTTGCCTTTTTAATAGCAGGATTTTCTTTTCTGCAGGCAGGTCCCTTTATAAACATCACAGATATTGATGCTGAAAAAAACTTCCCCAAAGTAAATTTAAAGGTTAGTGTTGTAGATACTTTGTATAATGGCCTTCCAGGCCTGGATGAAAATAATATTCATGTATATGAAAACGGATTCAGGGTAAATTATATCAGGGTAAGGGATATCACCTCTTTGAGCGATGACCTTTATCTTGTTTTTTCTATAGATACCAGCAAAAGCATTAGTGTGGATTTTTTGTCCAGGATAAAAAAGAGTGCCAGGGCAATACTTGATGCAGCATCTCCAAAAGATCGCATAGCTGTTTACAGGTTTGATGACAGAGTTAGGCTTATTAATAATTTTACTTCCAACAGAGAGGAGATTTTAAAAAGTATTGCGAGCGTGGAAAGGCATGGCAGCAAAACAGTGCTTTATGATTCGCTTTATGATGCACTGGAGCTTCTTCAAAGATCAGATCCTGGAAGGCGTAAGGGAATAATAGTGTTTACTGATGGCAAAGATGAAGGAAGCACATTAAGCGCTGATGATGTTATAAAAATTGCCAGGGAAAATCAAACTCCTCTCTGCTTTATAACAATGCGAGGTATTCCCCAGACCCATATTCTTGCCAGAATGGCAAAGCTTACTGGTGGAAGCCTGATTTATATAGACAACAAAAACATAGCAGCTCTTTACAGGGTTATCCTTTCTCGTATTAAAAGCGTCTATGAAATAGACTATGTTTCTTTGGCTAAAAGGGATGGTGTAAAAAACAATCTGGAAGTTCGCTTAAACTATGGAGACCTTAAAGACAGGGACATAGCGGAATTTTCAGTTGAAAGAAATTTATTAAAAATGGAGTTTCCTGATTATTTTAATGTAATTCTGGCTTTAATGGTAATTCTTCTTCTTGTTTTGCTTATTGTTCTGCTTTTTATCTTTCTTAAAAAAGGAAAAACCAGGTTTGAAAAAGCCAGAGAGGAGAGCAGGTTTGAGCCAATATTCAATCAATATTATGAAGATATGAAATATGACAATCCTGTTGAAGAGGATATCTTTGAAGAAGATGCAGAAAAGGAAATACCAGATGTAATGTATTCTGAAGTGTGGCTTTTAGGAAAAGATGGGGATAATGCAGGGGTTAAAATACCAATTCTTAAAAGCGAAGCAACACTTGGCACAGGCAAAGAAAATATAGTTCAGATAAATGATGACTGTGTGTCTAACAAACATGCCCGAATTAGACGAATTGAAGGCGGCTATTATTTATACGATCTTGTGTCAGATTCAGGTACATATCTTAATGGGAAAAAACTTTTGCGCCCCAGATTGCTCCATGACTGGGATGAAATAAAAACAGGGGGAACGGTTTTTGTTTTTCGTGGAGTAAAATAAAGTTTTTTCTTTATTTATTATAACCCCATAAAGGGTCATGCCCAAATTTTTTATTCCAAAACTCCTCAGGGTCAGAGAGGAATTCCTTTTTTTCCAGTTCTTCTTTGGAAAATGAAAATTTATAATTATAGCAATAGTTCATGATCAACTTATATGATTCTATTATTTTTTCAGTCATGGCTTTGCATTCATCAGGTCTTTCTTTACAATGGTCAGGATGCCATTTAAAGAGCAATGCCTTATATTGACTGTTGATTTCAATAAGGGATGCATGTTTATCCAAGTCGAGTATTTGGGATGCTTCATACAGGGATTTAATCATATTTTTTTTGATTTTGTTGATTTGGTAACAACAAAACTTCCCTCTTTACATAAAATTCTGATTATTTAAATGATCAGATTATCCTTTAATTCGTGTCAAGAATAACCTGGATCTCATCTGCAAAAACCTGGCAATATGGGCACAAAGTCTTATGAGACATAAAATAAGTATTGACATAATTAGTGTCTGTGGTAGAATATTATGTCATATTATTTTTTCTAGTCCAAACTTCCGGAGTTCTGCAATGATATTAAACGCTATTACTTTTGGCGCCTGTGTTATTATGATGATTCTTTTCAGGAGACTTGACAGAACAAATGTCAAAATGGCTAAGCTCCGAAGATATTCATCACGAATTTTTGATGATTTTAAAAAACTTACGGAAAAAGAGAGCCGCAAGTTTCAGGATGCCACAATTGAAATGGATATACTCATTAAAAAGTCAGCTGCCCTTGTTAAAAACATGTCAGAATCCATGGTTGAAATTGAAACAAGGCTTAAAGGGCTTGATATTGAAAGAACAAATTTGAAAAAAGTAGATGATGATTTAAAGACAATTTCCGGTGCTGCAAGGGATGTTAATAAGCAGATACAGTTTATAGCTTCTGCAAAGGAAAGCTTTGGAGATATGACTAAAAAAATTTCCATGATAAGTGAAAGCATTGCAAATATGCAGGCTGATATTCCCGGGCTTACCCATATATTCGAAGAAAAACTGCGTGAAAGGTCCAGAGAGATTTCAGAGGAATTTTATGTGCACGCTGAAAATCTTAAAACGGATCTGGAGAGAAAGGAGAATGAGCTTTCCATTGGTTCAAGAGAAAGGATTTTTCAGCTTTCTGAAGATTTTTCAAAGAATGTTACTGAGATTGAAGCAAAAATGGCAGAGTCAGGGGAAATGCTTCACAATAATTTCAGGTTAAAAATAGCCCCGCTTATTAAAACAGTAGAAAAAGCTGAGGATCTTGATTTGCGTATATCCAAGCTTCAGGATACCTTTTCATTGATGGAAAATAACTTCTTTGATGAATTTCAGAAAAAATCAAAGGATCTCAAGTCTTCCATAGATGGCGATACAGACAAGCTTACCCAGAAGCTTAGAAATGTTGAGCTCAATGTTGAGGAGTCCAGATCAAAGCTCATACAGTCCTTTGAAAGTGAAGTTGAAAAGGTGCGCACAGAGCTTGACAATCTGAGTATTCATGCTGTGTCCAAAAAAGATGAAATTGTTCAGGCAACACGAAAAGAAGCTGAATCCATACGAAAGAGGATTGAGGAGTTTGAGGACAGATTTGTTGTGCTTGAAAACAGGATTGTGGATACAGCAGAGGAAAAGCTTGATAGTATTGATTCAGAATATCAGGCTATTGAATTGAGGCTTAATACCCTGATGAGCAGAATAAAGGATGAGGAGCTGCAGGTTAGCAGGAAAACCGAAGAGCAGGTTAATCTTCTGCAAAGGAATTTTGCAGATCTTGAAAAGAGGTTTGAGGATATTCGCACAGAGGTTATTCGATACGAGCAGAGCAATGAAATTTTTGGCAAGACAGATCTTATGATTAAAAAGGTGGATGATTCCCTGATACGCCTTAATAGTATTCTCCTGGATGCCCAGGAGCAGTCCAGGGATCTTGAAAAGTTTGTTTCAGACATAGAGCAGATCAAGGATCTTAGAAAGAGCGCTGATAGAGAAATCAGGGCATACATGGTTAAAAAAGAGAAGCTTGGCGATATGGAGAGCGAAATTAAAGGTCTTATGGAAGCAAATGATCTTGTTCTCTATAAATCTGAAAAGCTTTTGGACAGCCTTTCAAAAATTGATGCTGTTAATTCCCGCATAGAAGCTCTGGGTGAAACCTATTCTCTTGTTGAAAGAAGGATTGAAGAGCTCCGTGAGTATGATGATGTTATAGGCAAAAATCTTGATTCTGTTAACAGGTCGGATATTATTATTCAAAGTATAGACAGCAGAATTAAGGCTTTTGAAAAGGTTGTTGAAAAATCGGATAGAAGAGTTGAGAAGCTCAATGGAAGCATTAAAAAGATTGAAGAGGAAACCCTTATTCTTAAAACAAGGGAAAGTGAAATCAGAGAGGTGCGTGATAAGTTAAATGAAATTGACGGCCTTTCTGATCATATGGAAGAGCGTATTAAGCAGATTTACGCCATGTTCCAGAAGGTTGATACAATAAGAAAAGAGATTGATTTGACAGATGGCAGGCTTCAGCAGATGTATCAGGAAACAGATTTGAAAATGAAGGAGTTTTCTGATTTCATACAGGCTGTTGATAATAATAATCCCATTTTAAAGCAGGTTAGAAGTGATATTAAGGGGTTGCCTGGGAAAAATCTCAATGATACAGTAGTGAAAACAGTGAGGGAATTGTCCAATAAGGGATGGAATCCTGAATCAATTTCAAAAAAACTTATGATAGATGAAAATTCTGTAAGGTTTATTATAAATACAACTGCATTATAGAATACCAGACGGTAGCAGTTTAATTTTGCGGGTAATGTCATTCCTGCGCATGCAGGAATCTCATAACCTTGATTTTTTCAGGAGATTCCGGCTCTACGTTATCACTTCGGCCGGAATGACAAACTATTACTCCTGCTGTATTATTTTTTTCCTGCAACAAAAATTATTTCATCATTCTTGCAGTCTATCTTTATTGCAGCACCTTCACTATGTTCCCCGGAAAGTATTTTTATAGAAAGAGGGTTGAGTATGTATTTTTGAATTGCCCTTTTTAATGGACGCGCTCCAAATGCAGGGTCATATCCCTCTTTAGAAAGAAATGCCAGTGCAGCAGGTGTAATTTCAAGAATCACTCCCCTGTCTTTAAGACGCAAAGCCACTTCTGCAAGATGATTTTTGACAATCGCTGAAATATTATCCTGTGAAAGAGGATTGAAAATTATTGTTTCATCTATACGGTTTAAAAATTCAGGCTTAAAGTGCTGTTTCATCTCCAGTTCAATGCCTTTTAATCTGTCCTGTTGCGGAATGGATTGATCGCTGATATATGCAGTTCCAATATTCGATGTCATTATAATCAGGGTGTTTTTAAAGTCCACTACACGTCCCTTGGAATCAGTGAGTCGCCCTTCGTCAAGTATTTGAAGAAATATGTTAAAAACATCATGGTGTGCTTTTTCAATTTCATCAAAAAGTATTACAGAGTAGGGGCGTCTTCTTACTGCTTCTGTAAGCTGTCCGCCTTCGTCATATCCTACATAGCCGGGAGGAGCTCCTATCAGCCTTGATACTGCATGCTTTTCCATATATTCAGACATGTCTATACGAACTATTGCCTTTTCATCGTTGAATAAAAATTCAGCAACTGCCTTTGCTGTTTCTGTTTTACCAACACCTGTTGGTCCAAGAAAAATAAAAGTACCCATTGGTCTGTTTGGATCCTGCATTCCTGAACGTGATCTTCTTACAGCATCTGAAATTGCTTTAATTGCCCTGTGCTGCCCTATGACACGCTTTTCAAGGAGGTTTTCCATATTTATGAGCTTTTCTTTTTCACCTTCAAGCATGCGTGAAACAGGTATGCCTGTCCATCTTGACACAACAGCTGCTATTTCCTGATCTGTCACTTCTTCTTTTAAAAGGGTTTGCCCTGCGTCTGTTTCAGCTGCTTTTTCTTTAAGCTCTTGCAGCTCCTTTTCAAGCTCAACAATTTTTCCATAGCGGATTTCAGCAACCCTGTTAAGGTTTCCTTCACGCTCTGCCATCTGCTCTTCAATTTTATATTGCTCTATGGCTTCCTTGATATTGCTGATTTTTTTTATTACTTCTTTTTCTTTCTGCCACTGGCCTACAAGTGAGTTTTTCTTTTCATTCAGATCTGCCAGCTCTTTCATTATTTTATCAAGCCTTTCAATTGAGGCTTTATCCTTTTCCTTTTTAAGGGCTTCTGTTTCTATCATAAGCTGGCGTATGCGCCTTTCTATTTCATCAATCTCAGTGGGCATTGAATCTATTTCCATCTTTATAAGGGAAGCTGCCTCATCAATAAGGTCAACAGCCTTGTCAGGAAGAAATCTGTTTGTTATGTATCGATCTGACAGTATGGCAGCAGAAACACAGGCTGAGTCAGAAATCCTTACTCCGTGGTGTACTTCATATTTTTCCTTGAGTCCGCGTAAAATAGCTATTGTATCTTCAACAGAGGGCTCATCTGTAAATACAGGCTGGAATCTGCGCTCCAAAGCCTTGTCCTTTTCAATATATTTCTGATATTCGCTTAAAGTAGTTGCCCCAATTGTGCGCATTTCACCCCTTGCAAGGGCTGGTTTAAGCATGTTAGATGCATCCATTGAGCCTTCAGAAGCGCCAGTTCCAACAAGGGTGTGGAGTTCGTCAATAAAGAGTATGGTTTCTCCTGCAGATTCTTCAACCTCTTCTATTACAGCCTTGAGTCGCTCCTCAAATTCGCCACGGAATTTGGCTCCTGCAATAAGCGCGCCCATGTCAAGTTCAACAAGCCTTTTATTTTTAAGGCTTTCAGGAACATCTCCTGCAACTATTCTCTGGGCAAGGCCTTCAATTATTGCTGTTTTACCTACTCCAGGTTCTCCAATAAGTACAGGGTTGTTTTTTGTGCGCCTGGTAAGCACCTGTATAACACGACGTATTTCCTCATCTCTCCCTATTACAGGATCAAGCTTGTTCATTCTGGCATAATCTGTAAGATTGCGACTATATTTTTCCAGGGCATTATATTTTTCTTCTGCATTTTCACTGTCTGCGCTTTTCCCGCCTCGAATATCCATGAGTATGCGCAGTATTGTTTCCTTGTTAAATCCGTAGGAGTTGAGTATATGTTTTGCCCTTGCACTGTCACTTTCTGAAAGTGCAAGAATCATGTGCTCTGTGCTAAGGTACTGGTCACCCAGCTTTACTGCCTTGTTCCAGGATTCGTTTAAAACTGTACGAAGCTTCTGGGACATGGCTCCGCCGCCAGGGCCTGCTCCTGTTTGTCTGGGCATTTTTTGTATGCAGTCATCAAGCTCTGACTTAATTTGAGCAAGGGGCGCTCCAAGCTTTTGTGCCATGGAAACAAATATGCTCCCTTCCTGCTCTATAATACTTTTAAGCAGATGCTCAGGAAGTATTTCGTAGCTATTATTTTCAGTAGCAATATTTTGTGCGCTATTTATAGCGTCCTGAGCTTTCAATGTTAATCGATCCATTCTCATAAGAAAAATTCTCCTTGAATGTATAGTTTTTTTTTGGGATTTTGCTGATAAGGATTAGTTATGATAACAATACATATATAAATTCTTTGTGTCAATTTTTTAATAAAAGTTACATGAGTATCAACATAGGAAGTTACTTACTATGTATAATAAGGATATTTTTATATGATTCTTATGAAGATGTTCTGGTTTATGTCTATAAAAGGCTGATTTATATTAGCTTGTGAGTCTTAAATACTGCTCTGTTTTTACGTTGACAAAGACGCTAAAAATATGTAAAGTTTAGTTTCTTAGGTGCAGTAATTCGGGTAAGGAGGGAGTTGTGCGGCATTATGATGCAAAACTTTGAATATTAAATAATGTGTATAGAAATACAAATTTTATTTAAAAAAATGAATTGTAGTAGAAATAAATAGTAATACAATATTATTGAGTAGCATAATACTTTTAAGAGGTCTTTATGAGTGAAATATGTTATAAGAAAAACTATATAAAAGAAGTCATAGCACGTCTTGATTTTTTAAATAATCAAAGTGATTTTGAAAAGGGATTACCTATCGAATTTTTAGAAAAAATAAAATCAAGATTTCCAATTGCAGAAACATCATCTGGTGTTGTTAATAATATTCAAGTTTCAGATACAGAAGTTGTAAAATCACAAGAAAAATATACTGAATGGATTTTTCACGGTATTAATCGCGAGAAATCAATTAAGGTATCTCCAAAATATATAGTTGTAAGTTTAAACAAATATTATAATAATGATGATTTCCTTAATGACTTCACAGCACCGATAAACCTATTATTAAAAGAACCTTCTATTCAAATTCAAAGAACCGGTATAAGGTTTATAAACGTTTTTGATGATTTTATTAATGAATACTCCGATATTTCAAATTATTTTGCACCTATGATTTCAGCTTCTTTTAACAGCCTATATAAATCTGAATCTTGCTCAAGAAATCTATTGATCACAGAATACTTATTAAATGACATTAAAATGCGTATGCAATCCGGAATTTTTAATCAGAATTACCCATCAATTGTAACTAAAAAAGATTTTATTATCGACATTGATGCTTTTATCGATTTCCCCCATATAATTTCAGATGTGTCAGGATTTCTTAACACCATTCACACACACATTCAAGATTTATTCGAATCATGCATTACCGATAAACTGAGGAGTAAATTGGATGAGTGATTCGAAATGTGATATAAGTATAAATACAAGTAAAAGCTATGGAATTTCAGAACTAACTAAAGAAAACGAATTTAAATTTTTGCCAAACGAAGAGTCTATACCGCTCAACAAAGTTAAGAGAAGGGTTATAAAAGGAGTACTTACTAATGACTTTCCACAAAGCGATAAAAATTGATTCCGAAAGAGTTAATCAAGGCGA
The DNA here is from genome assembly GCA_964438485.1 of uncultured Leptospirales bacterium. Taxonomy (GTDB): domain Bacteria; phylum Spirochaetota; class UBA4802; order UBA4802; family UBA5550; genus JBBAGC01. Next base: position 8,717 of record CAYTLM010000053.1, read on the forward strand.
TGTTTTCGAGAATATATCATTCATAGAAAATTATATAGAATCAAATGGAAAATTTGAACTCAATATTCTTGATTTTCCATTTATATATATCTTAACTCAAGATTGTGATTTGGAACAAAATCTTTCAGAACGGAAAAAACAGCAAACAGTAATTGAAACACCAAAATTCGACAAGTATCTTATATCTGTTTTGGTTGCACCATTGTATGACGCTCAGCATGTTTTTGATGGAAATCATTTAGAAATTATAAATATCAGTTCTGAAAAACATAATAGAGTGCAGAGAGATAAAATAAAACAAAATCAGAATCAAAGATATCATTATTTAGAAATGCCGAAAGAACTTAAGGTCTCACCTCTCATTATCGATTTTAAACATTACTTCACAATACCACTTAAATCACTCGAAGATAAACTTATTAATAGAATTTGTTCTATTGAACCATTATTTCGTGAATCAATTTCTCAGAGGTTTTCATTTTTCCTTTCAAGGATAGGTTTACCTAATATTGAAAGTGATTGTATAGATTGAAAAATTTTTCTGTTACCTTGTATCATAACGGCATATAACAATTAGAAGTCTTAACGTAGCTGCCATAAAAAACCGCTGAGCCTAATCAGCAGTTTGATATAAATAGAAGATTAAAATTTAATTTACCGAAGTAGCTATGTTAAAACTTTGTTGGACGAAACCACCTGCGGTTTTATATCAGATTTTATAATATTTGCAATATTAAAGATACCGGGTGTTGTATAGGAATTTCAATTGAATTATTCCGTCCTTTAATCAACCGCGCTACAGCATTCTCCGGCAAACTATTTACATAAGATAAAAAAATCCCGAGAATTCCAAAATAAAATCAGCATAAATAAATCGTACAAAAATGAAAATAATAATTCAGCTGGAACATATTAAAAACGGATTCTTTAGCACAATATTGAGTACAGCAAAAATGTGCCTCAAAATCGACTATTAAAATAATTCTTGCATTTATTATTCCGACTATTTAAACTCCATTAATGAAGGATTGAGATTTTACTCTGATCCTTTGTTGAACAGATCAGGCTTTTTAATCAGGCAGTTTCGTCCAACTCGGCGTGTATCTTAACCTGCTGCGCAGGATCAGATTACACTCCTAAACGTTATATGACATTGAGTAAAAAAATAAGACCGGGCGTTCTGCCCGGTTTTTTAATAGAATTTTCCTGCTTGACACCCTATTGAATAGGGATTATATTTGTATCATGAAAGTTGAATTTGTGAGTTTTGACGTTTTCAATAAAACTTGGGATGACCTTGGATTAACAGATGATGATTTAAAAGATCTCCAGGAATATTTAATAATCAATTCTGGAAATGGTTCTGTAATACGGGGTACTGGTGGTGTAAGAAAAATCAGATGGGCTTTAAAAAATAAAGGTAAAAGTGGTGGCATACGAGTACTGTATATAGACTTTGTCGCATACGAAAAAATATATCTTTTGATGGTTTATCCTAAAAATCTAAAAGATAATATTAGTGATAGAGAAAAGAAGATTATTAAACAGCTTGTTACAGAGCTTAAATATGAATTAAGGAGAAAAAATCATGAAAAAAAATTATAAAGATTTAACTATTGGTGAAAGTATAATCAGTTCATTGGAAGAAGCAATAAAATATGAAAAAGGTAAAAAGATTAAAGGGCTGAAATCTCATACAATAAATATTGCCCCTATTCCGGATTATAGAGGAAAAGAAATAAGGGAAATAAGAAATGAATTAGGTTTAACACAATCAGTTTTTGCACATGTTTTAGGTGTTTCTAAAAAAACTGTAGAAGCATGGGAATCAGGAAAGAACCAGCCTGCAGGTCCAGCTCAAAGGATGCTTTCTCTACTTGAGCAAGATAAGTCTTTTTTAAAAAAGTATAAATTAGTAGGGTAAAAAAGTTGTTGTCTGTTTCGTTATCCTTGACTCAACAGGAATAAATTTTATGTGAGTTGTTCAACGTCATATAACAACACGTAAAACGCAGCGCTCCCTCACGGATGAGCTAGTGCAAAGGGCAGGCAGGAAGCCTGATAAGCCCTTTGCTGAAAGGGTTAGGGAATGGGGTCTCAAAAAATTTCTTGCTTTCTAAATTACATAATAGTGGAATAAATCATGACTGAAAATAAAATCAAAGAAACTATAGATAAAAACATTACCCGAAATCAAAAAGTTTCACCTGTAAAAATAGAACAATCCAGAAATCTTCGAACAGAACAAACATCTGCTGAAAAAGAATTCTGGGAAATAGTACGAAATAAAAAATTACAGGGGCTTAAGTTCAGGCGACAGCAGATAATCGATGGTTTTATTGTCGATTTTTACTGTGACAAAATTGGGTTATGCGTAGAAATCGATGGTTCTGTGCATGAAACTGAAGAGCAGAGAAAATACGATAAATTAAGAGATGAAGCAATAGCTCTGCGCAAACTTAAAATTCTGCGTATTAGCAATAATGATGTTTTGTATAATAAAGATAAGGTTTTTAAGCTTATTATGAAATATGTTTGATTCCTTTTTTCCTCTTCAAGACCTCCCCCCCTCACAAGACCCCATCTCCCTAACCCTCTTCCCCTCAAGGAGAAGAGGGAATTATATCATAAAATTCCAGGTCACACATTAAGCCTTTAAATTCATGAAATTAAAAATCCAAAAACTCACTAAAAAATTCACTGATACGATCCCCTTTCCCCACCGTGGGGAAAGGGTTAGGGAATGGGGTCTGGGCGGAGCCGGGGAGAGGTCTAAAAAAAGGGAGAGGTCTTAAAAAAAGGGTTAGGGAATGGGGTCTGGGCAAAGCCGGGGAGAGGTCTTTGAATAAAACTAAAAATTCAATACTCACTAAAAAATTCACTGCTCTAATTCCTCTTCAAGACCTCACCCCCCCCGGCCCCCTCTCCACAGTGGAGAGGGGGAGAAAAACATAAAAATTCAGGTTACTCACAAAAAATTCACTGATACGATCCCCTTTCCCCACCGTGGGGAAAGGGTTAGGGAATGGGGTCTGGGCGGAGCCGGGGTGGGGTCTTTGAATAAAACTAAAAATTCAATACTCACAAAAAATTTCACTGCTCTAATTCCTCCCTCAAGACCTCACCCCCCGGCCCCCTCTCCACAGTGGAGAGGGGGAGAAAAGCATAA
>CAYTLM010000054.1:0-11867 GCA_964438485.1 uncultured Leptospirales bacterium
TTTGATGCAGCTGAAATGACCACAGAGGAGATCTCCCGTATCCTTGATTCAGTTATGCCTGCTTATTATTACAGGCAATACAACAAAAAAATAATTGATACAATGAATTTTTGGGATTTGTCCAAGTTTGCGGAGTTTTCACCTTCAAATGAGCTTTTAATAAATAATTATAATTCCATTCTTTCAGTTGCGCAAAAATTAAGCCCTTACCAGGAGCGGAATAATGGCTGATTTTGAATTTAGCAGACCCTTATTTCTTCTTTTATTTTTGCCATATATTTATATGCTTTATTTGTTTTTTTTAAAAGGGAGTTTTAAAAAAGGGGCTGCTGTTGCTTTATCTTCTAAAGAAATTGTACCTGATGTAAAAAGCTTTAAAGTGACCACTTACCCATTTATGGTTCACCTTCGCTTTGTTATACTCTTTCTGCTTATAATTTCCCTTGCAGGCCCTGGGCGCGGTATTTCTTTTACAAGCATCAAGTCCCATGGTATTGATATTATTATTGCTTTGGATTTGTCTCTTTCCATGAGTGCAGAGGATCTTGAACCAAACCGGCTTGCTGTATCAAAAAGCGTAATAAAAAATTTTATTGATAAAAGAGAGAGCGACAGAATAGGGCTTATTGTCTTTGCTGGTGAGGCCTATCTTCAATGTCCCATGACCCTTGAGCATGATATTTTAACAGAGATAGTTGATGAGCTTGATTTTAACACAGTAAAGGAACAGGGCACAGCTGTGGGAGATGCAATTGCCCTGTCTGTATCAAGGCTCATGGATAGCAGTACAAAAACCAGGATTGTTCTCCTTATAACTGATGGTGTTAGCAACAGAGGATTTATTGATCCGGAAACCGCAGGAAAGGCTGCTTCTGATATGCAGGTAAAGGTCTATGCTATTGGCGTGGGCAAAGAGGGTGAGGTTACATTTACAAGTCCTGATGGAAGGCGGGGCAGAGTTTTGAATCATTTTGATGAAAGTGCACTTAGGAATGTTGCTGAAATTACAGGTGGAAAGTTTTACAGGGCAGATGATGCCATGGGACTTGCTCAGAGCATAAAAGATATTGATGTCCTTGAAAAAAGTGAATTTAAAAATAAAAAATATTATCAGTTCCATGATAAATCAAAGCCTTTTATTATTCTTGCAGTTTCTTTATTTTTTCTGGAAATAATTTTAAAATCGTTTTATTACAGGAAAATCCCATGATCGATTTTAAAAATTCCCAGTATTTATTATACATAACAGTATTATCAATGCTTGTGTTTATTGCTTTTTTCATCTATGCATTTTGGCGAAGAAAAGCATTAGCCCTTATCCTTGGAAAAGATTTTAAAAAGAGCTCCCTATTTTTGGGAAACTACAGGTTGATCTTTATAAAAGAAATACTTATTGTTTTTGCTATAATTTTATCTGCCCTGTGCCTGATCCAGCCCATGTGGGGGACGATGATTAGGGATGTGGAATACGAAGGCACTGATGTTGTGGTTGCACTTGATGTGAGCAGGAGCATGAAGGCAAGGGATGTGAGCCCTGACAGGCTTACAAAGGCAAAGGATGCTGTGCGGCGCATTGCTGAATCTTTAAAAGGGGACAGAATAGGGCTTATCCTTTTTGCAGGGGAATCCTTTTTAATGTGTCCCCTTACCTCTGATATTCCTTCTTTTATGATGTTTCTTGATGCAGCTGATACAGATTCAATAAGGATGCAGGGCACAAATTTCCCTGCAGTTCTTAAAGAGGGGGAGCGCGTTTTTTTGAAAAAAAGGCTTTCTTCAAAGATGATGATTATAATAACTGATGGGGAGAATCATGAAAAGGGCATAGACAAGGCCCTGGATTTTTATAAAGAAAATGGAATATCCATTACTACCGTTGCTGTTGGTACTGGTGAGGGTTATATACCCCTTAGCAAGGGTTCATCATCTGAAGCTATACTAAAAGATGAGGCTGGCAATCCTGTAAGGACTGTTCCTGACAGGGTCTTGCTTAAAAGCATATCCTCTTCCACAGGCGGGCATTTTATTGATATCAGCACAGGAATGTCAGGAATGCAAAGTGTTTACAATGAAATATCCAGGCAGCAGAAACAGGTTTTTGGACAGGGCATTGTTAAAGAAAAAAAAGAGAGAACCTGGATTTTTATTTTGCTGCTTCTAATTGTACTTTCAGCAGAGCTGATGATACTGGAAAATAAAAGGGTAAGAAAAAAATGAGTTTTTTTTCAGAAAGTTATAAAGCATTTTTTATTTTTTTGTTAGCCCTTGCTTTAATAGCCTGGATTGATCCCTTTAAAGATGAAGTTGAAAAAGGCAATAGTAGCTATAAGGCAGAGAACTTTGACAATGCTATTGAGCATTATGAGAACTCGGAAAAGTATATACCTGATGCAGAAAAGGAAGGAATGCTTTTTTTTAACAAAGGGGCTGCTGAGTATAAAAAAGGGAACTATGAAAAGGGAATAGATCTATTCAATAAAGCCTTGCAATCTAAAGATCTGGAAGTTCAGAAAAAGGCATATTTTAACATGGGCAATGGATATGTGAAGCTTGATAAATTTGATGAAGCCTTTAATTCCTATGTCAGGGCGCTTAAGATTGATCCATCATATGAAAAGGCAAAACAGAACATAGAGTATTTGCTGAAAAAAGATGAGGAGCAAAAAGATAAAAATAGCGGAAATGACGATAGGCAGAAAAATGAAGACAAGCAACAAGATGAACAAAAGGATGAAGAGCAAACTAAGGCAGAGGAGCCTGAAAAAATGAAGAGCAGTGACATTTCCAGGGAGCAGATGAAGAACATGCTTGAATCTTTAAAAAACAAACCTGTGAGAAGGCAAAAGGGTAAGGGAGGTGAATATGCAGAACTTGAGAAGGCATGGTAAGTTTTTTTATCTTATAACGCTTGTTATTGTGTCCTGTTCTTTTTTGCCTCTATTTGCAGGTGAAATTTCATCTGAATTGACCAGGAATGTTATTTCAACCGGAGAGAGCGCTGTTTTTAAAATTATGATTTCAGGAGATACTTCAAAGATAAAGCCTGTAAAACTACCAGCTATTGATGGCCTTAAAATTTCCTACACAGGTTCTTCAAAAAGTTTTCAGTTTGTAAATGGCAATGTATGGAGCGGCATTATTCTTAACTTTACAATTTATGCTGAAAAAAGCGGTGTGTACAAAATTTCTCCATTTGTAATTGAAGCAGGAGGCAAGGAGCTGACTACCAAAGAAGAGACCCTTACTGTTCGAGAAGGCGGTGTTCAGGAAAGGAGGAGGGGAGTTACTGCATTTATCAGAGGTGAGGTTGAGCTTTCTTCCTCTGAAGTCAGGGCTGGTGAGCCTGTTATCATGAGGTATTATATATATTTTTCAGGAAACACTGGCATGCGTATTGAAGGATTCAGGGAGCAGCCCAATATTAAGGGCTTTATCCTTACGGACATGGATGAACAGATCCCGCCTGCCTTTGAAGTTACAGGAGGCGTTGAGTATGAAAAAATCCATGCAGGAACTTTTCTTTTAACTCCAGCAGGTCCAGGTGACTATAATGCAGGCGGGGGAGTCCTTCTTATTACAACAGAGTCAGGGAGTGGATTTTTTTCTTTCCCTGAACAGAAGCAGGTTAAAATGCCGCATAGACAAATCAAGGTGATGCCTTTGCCTGTAAAGGGTGCACCTGCTGATTTCAGGGGGGCATTGGGAGCATTTACAATGGACAGCAGCTTTGATAAATTCGAGGCAAAAGTATCTGAGGAGGTTTCCTTTACGATTAATGTTAATGGAAGGGGAAATTTTCTTTCTCTTCATCAGCCCCTTGTAAAAGGAATGGAGGGTGCCAGGGTTTTAATTACAGATGATGCTCCTGTTTTTTATCTGAGCGGGAATGAGGCTGAGGGTTCAAAACAGTTTTTTGTTACAGTTGTTCCAGAAAAGGAAGGAGACATAAATGGCAGCTTTTATATTCCCTATTATGATCCCTATTCAGGTGAGTATAAAACTGTAGAGACAGCTGTTAAAGATCTTTTTGTAAAGGGAGGTGCTGTTCCAGATTCAGATGATATAAAAATATCAAAAAATGAAAATTCTGATTCTATGGATTTGAATTATATATTTATATCACTTGCTGCTCTTTCAGGAATTGCAGGCATTGGATTTTTATTGATAAGGGATCGCAGAGTTTACCAAAGAATGAATATTGAAAATGCTAAAGCTGAAAATGATAATGCTGTTTATGTAAAAGCTGATGATGCAATAGAAGAGAGTTTTGAAAACCTGAAAAGTTCCATGAATAGTGATAACAAAGAGGAATTTTTGCGCAATGCAGTTAAAGTAATTGATAGTCCCCTTGTGCAAAGTAAAAACATCAATGAGCTTGCTCTGGTTAAGGAAAAGGTTGATTTATGCAGATACGCAGGAGCGCCTCTTTTGCCAGATGATATGGAGTATATTTTTACTACTATTCAAAAGGAATTATTTCCCGGAAGAAAGTAATTTTGCTTTTTGCCACAGTTCTTCCATCTCCGGCTTTGTGTCATTTGACTGCATTTTATTTGACTCCGAAATATTTTTTCTGCCACATAATTATTCTGTTTCTATAATTATATCCATTCCTGGATTTGAAGTTCCATACTCACCTTTGATTGATGGAACAATGCATGTTTCTTTAAATTTATATCTTTTAAAAGGATCATCTGTTTGAATGTTTTTATAAACTGTAATTTGCTGCATATGCACTGGCCCCATTGGGAATACTGCAATGCTGCCGGGTTTGAGCAGGTTAAGAACAGCATAGGGGCTATGCAGGCATCCTGGATAAATAATTATTCCATCAAAGGAACCTGTTGTGTCATCAAGGTCGCTGCAATCACCTGCAAAAAATTTTGCATTAAAGAAACCATTGTCAAGGAGCCTTGTTTTTGCCTCTTTTGCAAGATTCTCGTTGTAATCTATTGAGACAACTCTTGCAGTCATAGAGGCAATTAGAGCTGTAGAATATCCTGACCCTGTGCCTATTTCAAGGACATTCCAGTGTTTTTCAGGATTAAGATAATCAAGCATTTTTGCCAGTATTTCCACATTATCGCTTTTTTCTCCATAGCCCACAGGAATGGGTTCAATTCCCCATATCTCTTTTTTAAAAAAGGGATCAAAAAAAAGCGTCCGATCTATGGATTCAAAAGTGGAAATAATTTTATCAGATATATTAAAGGATTTTATTTTTTTTATAAATTCAGTTTTATTTCTTCCCATTATTGGAGTTCCTATTCAATAAGCTGTATAAGGTATGTGAGGAAAAAGTCAGAAATCAGTATTACCATGGATGAGCGCACTACAGCCTGAATTGTTGATTTCCCCACACCTTCAGCACCGCCCATAGTGCTAAATCCGCTGAAGCATGAAATGACAGATATTTCAATGCCAAAAAACACGGATTTGGCAAGACCTGAAAGAAAATCAGCCATTCTGATATTCTCTAGAATATTGGTTATATATGTTTCAGGTGTTATGCTCAAAGAAACGTATGCAACAAGAGCCCCCCCAAGAACACCTACAATGTCAGCAAGAACTGTTAAAAGCGGTGTCATTAAAAGACAGGCAAGGAATCTGGGCACTGCCAGGTACTGGACAGGATTTGCTGATAGCGTACGAAGTGCATCAATCTGCTCAGTTACCTTCATTGTTCCTATTTCAGCAGCCATGGATGAGCCAACCCGTCCTGCTAAAAGAAGAGCAGTTAAAACCGGGCAAAGCTCCCTGAACATGGCTATTGTTACAGCACTTCCTATAAATACAGATGAACCAGCCATGATTGAGTCCATGGCTGTACCTATTTGCAGAGCCATGACCATGCCTGTAAAAAAAAGTGTAATGGATGTAACTGGAAGAGACTTATAGCCTATTTCCAGCATCTGGTGTATTATGTTTTTTCCGTCAAAGGGAGGGCGGAAAGTCCACACTGCAGTGTCTTTCAGTAAAATAAAATGTCCTCCCAGGGACTCAAGAAAATCTGCAAATATATTGTTGGATTTAAGCGAGCTCATTAGCCGGGCTTGCCTCCTCATAAGAATGAGCTATCTCAAGGTTAGCAAACTTGGTGTACTTGTCCCAAAAACGGAGTTCTATATCCCCTATGGGACCGTTTCTTTGCTTTGCTACAATTATAGAAGCTATTCCTTTTTTTTCACTATCCTTTTTTACGCGCTCTTCTCTGTAGATGAACATTACAACATCAGCATCCTGCTCGATTGAACCGGATTCCCGCAGGTCAGAAAGTGTAGGTATTTGATCAGTTCTTGATTCAACTGCCCTGGACAGCTGGGACAGTGCCATAACCGGCACATTGAGTTCTCTTGCAAGCTGCTTGAGCATCCTTGATATTTCTGCTATTTGCAGATGTCTGTCAACCCTTGATACGCTTGTAATCAGCTGTAAGTAGTCAACTATAACCATGCCAAGCGGAACTTTCTGTGCAAGCCTGCGAGCCTTTGCCCTTAGCTCAAGTATATTTACAGAGGGGCTGTCATCTATATATATTGGTGCTTTCCCAAGCTTTGTAGATACTGCTATTATTTTTTTAAGTTCATCAGAGCTTATATGCCCTGTGCGTACCTTTTGGGAATCTATCATTGCCTCAACACATATCATTCTTAAAGCAAGCTGCGTTGCAGGCATTTCAAGGGAGAAAAAAAGCACAGCTTTATTCTGCTTAATAGCTATGTTGTTTAATATATTTAAACCAAATGCTGTTTTACCCATACCAGGTCTTGCCGCAAGTATTAGAAGTTCAGACCCGTGGAACCCTGTAAGCATTTCATCAAGCATAGTAAAACCGCTAGCAAGGCCGGTTACAATCTGTTTGGTTGTGCGCCATGCATCAATCTGGTCTAGGGTTTGATTCATTACATTTGTAATGTCTTTATAATCAGAGGTTATGCGCTGTTCTGTAACGCTGAAAATATCCCTTTCAACTTCATCCATTATTTCAGCTGTATCAACAGCCCTGTTAAAACATTTTTCAATGGAGTTGGAAGCAACTTCAATCAGCTTTCTGCGCAGGCTCATCTCTTTGACCCTGTTTGCATAAACCTCTGCATTGGCAGAGGTTGAAGCTGCCTGATATAGCTCTGCAAGTGCAGGGTTCCCCCCTATGCGCTCAAGCATGTTTTTGTCAATAAGCCTTTGCCTGAGTGTAGTAAGGTCTATGGGGAGAGATTTGCGTTCAAGATCAATTATTGATTCATAAATGATTTTATGCTTTTCCAGATAAAAATCCTCCGGCTGGAGGATTTCAGTTACCCTGAGAAGAGCTTCCCTGTTAAGGAGCGCAGAGGCTATACAGGCTACTTCAGTATCAATGTCCTGTGGTGGCAGCCTGTCTATAGTCATGACTACTCCTTAACAACAGATACCTTTATTGTTGCATTAAGGCCCTCTTCAAGCTTTATAGCTATATCAAATTCGCCTTCCTGTCTGATAGATCCTTCAAGCAGAATTTTTCTTTTATCTATTTCAATGCCATTTTCTTTGATCTTTTTTGCTATGTCCATAGAGGTAATAGATCCAAAGAGCTTGCCTTCCTCTCCAACCTGTGCACCAATAGATATTTCCATTCCATTAAGTGAGTCAAAGATTTTTTCACTCTCTTTTTTTCTTTTTTCTTTTTTCAGCTTTATAAGCTTTTTTTGATGTTCAATAGCTTTTTTACTCGATTCATTTGCTAAAAGAACGAGTTTTTTGGGTAGAAGGTAGTTTCGCGCATAACCATCTGCCACATCTTTGATATCTCCAGCATCTCCAAGGTTTGGTATGTCTTTCTGAAGTATAACTTTCATTGTTTACTCCTTAATATTTCTTTTTTTATCAGGATTTAGTTTTCTGAAATCTGCCCAGAGATCCAGAGTTCCTATTCCTGTAAGTAGTATTGATACAAATGTAATAGCCGGTATTCCCAGCAGTATTAATAAAAAAATCAGAAGTGAAAGCAGGTACGGGGACAATCCCTTTCTGATTAAAAAAAACTTTGCTATTCCAAGTGCCTGAATTGCATATAAAACTGAAAGCATACATGCAATGTTAAGTGAAACAATACTTACAAGCGGATAAAAGGACTTGTCAAGAATTAAAAAAAGAGCCCAGGAACCTATGAATATAAAGATTAAATAATCATTCAATCTGAAGTATTCCAGGGGCTTTAGCCTTTTCCCGTTTTGTTTAAGGAAAAATTTTTTTAGAAAAAAGAAACTTAAAGCTCCAATAATAAGACTGTAAAGAAATGTTGCCAAGGGAAGAGTATCTCTGGCAAATTGTATCCACTTTTTGTCTTTTAAAATCTCAAAATTCTGATTAAAGTTTTCCCTTAACTGTTTTCTGTTTTCTTCAGGTATATTATATTCCTGAAAAAGTTTTTCAAGAACTGGTTCTGATTCTTCAATTTTATCCATCAGAAGCTGGCTTGAAACTGCAACCATGTCATAGCTGTGTATCTTTTTAATAAGGTAGTAATTCCCTGTAAAAAGAACAGCAAAAAATATTGCTGACACAGCCAGGTAAAAATCCAGCCCCTTGCTCTTTTTTAAGCAATAACCCCCTGTTGTTCCAAAAACCAAAGGCACAATAAAAATGGAAAGGCTGGGAGCGTATTCAACAAAAAATACCGGGAAAAAGGCTAGTGGCAAAAATAGAATAATACTTGCCAGACCCAGTCTAAAAAATACAAGCACTGAACTTATAGCCAAAAGCACAGCACTTATTAATAATATTAAACTCAAAGCCTATTGTTCAACAAAAGGGAGAAGGGCTATTATTCTTGCGCGTTTAATCGCAATCGCTACTCCTCTTTGATGTTTAGCACAAGTGCCTGTTACTCTTCTTGGTAAAATTTTACCCCTGTCTGTTATAAATTGCTCAAGGAGCTTGTTGTTTTTATAATCTATTGCAAGGTTTTTGTCGTAACAGAATTTGCAGACTTTTCTTTTGAATCTTATATTTCTTTGAGCCTGAAGTCTTTCAGCAGCTACGTTTTCTGTTGAAGAGGGTCTTCTCTGACCAGGAGCAGATCTTGAAGCTTCTGGAGCCTGGGTTTCTTCAGCAGAGGCTTCGGCTTTTACTTCTTCTGTTGTAGTTTCTTCAGAAGGGGTTTCAGCTGAAACTGCTTCTTCATTTGTTTTTATTTCTTCTGACATTGTTGTCTCCTGTTGTAATTAACTTTAAAGTTGAAAAATTAAAATGGTATGTCATCTTCTGAAAAAGGATTGTCGTCAAAATTGCTGCTGCTGTAGTCGGAAGATGAGTCCTGTGGAAAGCTTCCATGAGACTGGGTGGATTCATCTCCCCCGCCTCTACCTGTTAAAAACTGAAAGTTTTCAACTACAAGCTCTATTTTTGATCTTTTGTTTTTGTCCTGATCTTCCCATCTTCGTTGCTGGATTCTTCCTTCAACAGCTATTCTTTGTCCCTTTTTGCAATACTCGGTTATAATCTCTCCTAATTTTGCCCATGCTATACAGTCAAAAAAGGAAACCTCTTCTTTCTTTTCGCCTGCAACAGCGTATGTTCTGTTGTTGGCAATTGTAAAACTGGCTACAGCTGTACCAGATGGTGTATACCTTAATTCCGGATCACGCGTAAGCCTTCCTATTAGTATTACTCTATTAATATCTCCTGCCATAATTGCACCAGACCTTAAGCTGTCATGGTTTCAGGGAGCTTGACAAATAAATGCCTGAGTATGTCAGAGTTTAAACCGAATTCTCTTTCAATTGAATTAATTGTTGATGGATTGGCTTCAATGTTCATGAACATGTAAAATGCTTCACGTTCTTTGTCAATTTCATAAGCCAGTTTTTTGATTCCCCAGTGGTCTTCAAGTGTAATGCTTACACCATTTCTTTGTAAAATTTCTTTTACTTTTTCTTTGATAGTCTCTGTTTCGCGATTTCTTACAATTACTGTAAGTTCGTATTTGTTCATTATTTCCTCCTTCCTTTGGTATTTGCTGCTGAAATACTAAAGATGTTTTCAGCAGAAAGGTATAACTATAGTTTAAAAATGCTCTGAATTTTCAATGAAAATTTATTTTTTTTAAAATTATTTCCAGCTTAACCAGTTAAGTTCTTTTCATTTTCAGGAGAAGTCCTGTAAATTAATTAAAAAGGCTTGAATTTTTGAGGAATTATTTATTTTTACTAATAATTGCTTGAATTTTAAGTTCAAAATGACTTATAATTTATGTAGTAATATTGAGTACCTGGATTATTAAATGGAAGATAAAAGTGAAAAAATAGAAGTTCATGAAGCTCTTGGTGAAATAGGTGAAGTGCTCCTTTGCTGTTTAAGGTATGAGCCCTGTCCTGTTTCAAGGCTTGATAAGGCTCTGGAGCTTATTGATGGAATTATAAATGACCCTGATAGTCTTAAGGCCTGTGAATATTATTTTAAATCAAGCGGAGGGGATTATATTCTTTTTTTCTTTTCCAATATAATTTATAACCTTAAAACTAAAAATGATCTTTATCTTACTTCTGATGTATTGATATGGCTTGCAGGTGTGTGGAAAAATTTTATTAAGCGAAATAGGGCGTATCAGAATTTTTTTAAACTTCATAGTAATTATCTGGAGGTGTTTAAAAATTATTTTGATGAGGATTCTTCCTTTATCAATAGGCTTACAAACATCAATAATATAAGTGATCAGTTTTTAAAAGATAATCAGGGTGATGATTCAGAATTAACCAGGTTTGAGAAATTTTATCAAATTACTGAAGAAATTGCTCATGTAATGAAACCTACATATTTTTTCCTCCTGGATTTTATCAAGGAAAGAAAAATTGCCACAGGCAGTTCTTTTGAAGGGGCAGATGATATAGAGAGATCAGGCCTTGCAAATTTTGGTCATGACGTTTTTACCTATAAAAAAATTATTGCAACAGCATGTAAAACCCTGGCTATTCTTGAAGGGGTTTATCTTCTTCTTAAAAAGAAAAAATCAAACCGTCAGTTCAGGATTTTTGACGGTAAAAAGAAATTTGTCACTACAGCTGAAATTTATGATATATATTCGGAAAAATTTGACTCAATGAAAAAAGAATATATGGAACTAAAGTGACAATATTTTGTTTGATCTTTTTGTAAATTCTTTCCCTATGAATTTGTATCAATAATCTCTTTAAGTTCAGATGCAATTTTTCGCATTTTATTACTGCTGTCTTTTATTGATTCAGCACTTATCGCATTTCCCTGTACAAGGGAGTTGGTGTTTTCAATGGATTTGGCAATTTCCTGAATTGCCAGTGATTGCTCATAGGAGGCATCTTTTATAAACTCTGATTTTTCAAAAACATTCTTGTTTCTGCTAATCATATCCCCCTGTATGTTTTTTTGATTATAAATAATATCTATTGTGTCCGCTACTTTGGAATGTGCGGAGTTAAGGGAGTTGTTTAAGGATTCCATTAGCTGAATTATTTTTTTGATTATAGAGTAGGATGATTCAACATCCTGTCTGCTTGTTTCAATAAGATCCCTGATTTTTTTAAGCTCATTTGATGAGCTGTCTGCAAGCTTTCCTATTTCATCTGCTACAACTGCAAAGCCTCTGCCATGCTCCCCTGCACGGGCTGCTTCAATAGCTGCATTAAGGGAAAGGAGGTTTATTCTGTCAAAAAAGTCATCAATAATATTTGCAATTGTTTCTATGTTTTGTGAGCTTTCAAGGGATTTTCTGTTTACCTCATTTAACTCTGTTGAAGCTTCCTTCCCTTCAGATGACATTTCTGCAATGGAAATGAATTCTTTCTGAAGGTCTTTACCAATTAGCTGAATAGAGTCAATAAGGACTGAAAGAGAGCCAATACTTTCGCTTAAAT
>CAYTLM010000055.1:0-11786 GCA_964438485.1 uncultured Leptospirales bacterium
ATGTTAAATTTGATGTTCCTGTTACTGATACATGCGATGTATGGGGCACGATTATAGTGAGGCTTCAGGAAATATTTGAAGCAGTTAAAATAATAAGGCAGGTGCTGGATAAAATGCCCGAAGGCCCAATTCTCACAGAGCTTGATGAGGAAATTCCTGCATTCTGTCAGGGCATATCAGTAGTTGAAGCTCCAAGGGGTGAATCTGTTCACTTTGTGATTACAGGAGAGGAGAACCGCCCGGACAGATGGAGGGTTCGTGCTCCCACCTATCCCAATCTTCAGGGAGTGCCTGAAATGCTGCTTAATGACCAGTTTGCTGATTTTCCAATTATTGTAGGGAGCATTGACCCATGTTTTTCATGCACAGACAGGGTTGAGGTGATAAATGTAAAATCTGGCAGCAAGGGGATAATAGGCAAAGCAGAACTTGAAAATATTTCCCGAAGGAATAAGTGAGTGGAGGCTTAATATGGATATAGTATATGTATTGGTAAATCTTCTGGTTTTTCTTGCTCTTGCTCCCCTGTTTGAGGGCATTGTGAGGAGAATAACTGCAAGGGTTCAATCAAGGATGGGGCCTCCTATTATTCAGCCCTATTATGATATAATAAAACTCCTGGGTAAGGAAAACCTTACAGCAGGGAATCTGGTTTTTAATTTTGCACCAATGATGTCATTTGCAGCAATAACATCTGTTATATGTTTTATTCCTCTTGGATATAAGGCTAACTTTTTAACAGCCTATGCAGATGTTATCACAATAATATACCTTCTTGTTCTTGGCGGGGTGTCTATTCTTCTTGGAGCCCTTGCAAGCAAAAATACATTTGCCATGGTTGGAGCAAGCAGGGAAATGGTCACAATGATTATGGTTGAACCTGTTCTTGCAATGACATTTTTTATTGGTGCTGTAAAGGTTAAAAGTTTAGGCATTGGTGAATCTGTTTTTAATATAATGAATAATGGCTATTCCTTATCAGCATTTCTTATGATGGCACTCTACATTATGGCATTGCAGGCTTTTGTGGGCAAGCAGCCTTTTGACATAGCTGAAGCTGAACAGGAAATTCTTGAAGGTCCCTTTATTGAGTATAGCGGTCCAAATTTAGCCCTGTTTCAATATTCACTTATGCTTAAAAGAATGTTTTATGCCTCACTCTTTGTAATGGTTTTTGCGCCCTTTATTTATTCAGGGATTTATGTTGTAGATATTCTCCTTCAGCTTGTAGGGGTTGCTGTTATATTTATACTCATAGCCCTTGTTGGTGCAACAAACCCCAGGCTCAGGATAGATCAGGCTGTTAAATACTACTCGGTTCTTATTGTCATGTCTCTTGCGGCAGTAGGAATGTCTGTGTACGGAATATAGGGACAGGGAGGAATACTGTGTGGTTAATAAGTAAAATAAAACAGATTCTAATGGTAATAAAGCCGGGCGTGGTAACTCTTAATTATCCTTATGAGAAGCGTCCTGTGCCTGAAAACTTTCGGGGCACACCTCTGTGGGATCATGAAAAGTGTATAGGCTGTGGTGGGTGCGCTAATCACTGTCCTGCAAGAACAATACTTGTAAGGGATGTGTGCCAGGAAATACGCCTTCTGGTTTACGATGGTTCAAGGTGCACCTATTGTGGACGATGTGCTGATGTTTGTCCAGAGGATGCAATTACAATGACAGGGCAATATGAACTGGCAACTGATGAAAGGCAGGATCTGAATGAAACCCTGGAACTTTTTATGCTCACATGCCAGAGATGTGGCAGATGTTATGATATGGAGATAACAAATAAAATAGATCGAATGGATATGCAGGGATACAGGTACGACAATATTGAAGCCAGAGCCTTTATCAGAAAAACAACAGACCGTCTGGATGAGGGAATGCTTAAGGCTACTGAGAAGTACAAAAGACCTGAAAAAACAGGAGAATAGTTATGTTTACAAACCTTTCAAAAAAAATATTTAAAAGATCTTTATGGCTCTATCATTGCAACACAGGTGCCTGTAATGGCTGTGATATAGAAGTACTTAATGTGCTTACTCCATATTATGATGTAGAAAGATTTGGAATGAAGCTTGTTGGATCTCCAAGGCATGCAGATGTAATGCTTCTTTCCGGAGCTGTGACAAGGCCAACCTTGCCGCTGGTTAAAAAAGCATACGATGCCTTGCCCTCTCCTAAGCTTGTTTTTGGAATAGGATCGTGCGCAACAGGGGGAGGGTGCTGGTTTGACACCTATAATGTAAATGGCGGTGCAGCAGGTGTTGTGCCTGTGAATTATTATATTCCCGGATGCCCCCCCAGGCCTGAATCTATAATTTATGGAGTTGCCCTTGCACTTGGTCTTGTTGATAAGCAGGTAGCTCCTATTGAACTTAAACAGATGGAGTTCCCTATTGATGTTTATGAAAGGAACAAGGCATGGGAAGAAAGAAATGTAATATACGAGCTTTTGAAGGAATAATAGGAGACAGGCAATGGCAAAAAAAATACTTTTGGTAGATGATGACAGGGATCTTCTGGTTTCCCTTGCCCAGGCTCTGAAGGCAAATGATTTTGAAGTTGTTGAAGCATATAGTGCAGTTGAAGGGCTAAAAATGCTTCTTGATGAAAGGCCTGATCTGGTTGTGCTTGATGTTATGATGGAAACAGATACAGCAGGATTTGAAGCTGTTTATCAGATAAGGAATAAAAGAGCTGGCTCCAGATATACAGAGGTAAGGGATGTTCCAATTATAATGCTCACTGCAATTAATCAGGTGACAAACTCCAGGTTTTCACTTAATGAAGAGTCCAGCTTCCTTCCTGGAGTAAATGATTTTTTAACAAAACCTATTGATGTTGATGAGCTTGTTGAGAAAATTAATAAAATTATCTGAATTTTTCAGTAATTTTATTTTTTTAATAATTATATGTTTAAAATTCTTTGAGGATGTTTTAAGGGATTCCCCCCAATCTCTGGACACCTCAAAGAACCTTTTATATGCAGTATATATTAAGTTGTTGAGTTTTTTTATTGATTAATACTAAAGTTATGTATTAAGAATAGGGGGTAAAGGATTCAGGTTTTGCCTTTTTGTTAAAATCTGATTAATGGAATTTTGAATATTTATTAAATAAATTATTATATGGTGAAAGGCATGAACCAACAAAAGCGATTGCTTATTATTGACGATGAGGATATAGTATTAAAAAGTACCCAGCGGATTTTAAGGGATTCCGGCTATCATATAGATACTGCCTCCAATGGGGAGGAGGGTCTTGCCATGCTGGATCGTGAAGATTATGATCTTGTAGTAACAGACCTTATGATGCCTGGCATGACTGGTATGGATGTGCTGCGAACTATCAAGGAGAAAAAAATAGATGTAACTGTAGTTATCTTTACAGGTTTTGCTACTGCAGAAACAGCCAGGGAAGCTCTTAAAACAGGTGCTTTTGATTATATCCCTAAACCATTCACTCCTGAGGAGTTTAGGGATGTTGTAAGAAACGCAGTAAATGCCAAAGGTGATGAAGAAGCCAATATGCTCGACCTTATGGCTATTGTTTCTCATGAGCTGAAAAGTCCTGTTTCAGTAGTTCAGACAACAGCTCAAACCCTTGCAAAGGGATATTTTGGAAATCTTGAACCAAAGCAAAAAGAGATTCTAAATACAATTATTCGGAACTGTCAGTATCTGGAAGATATTATCCGCAGCTATGTGGATCTTTCAAAAATGGAGCTGGATAATTTGGAAGCATTTGAAAATAATATAGACTTTGTTGATGATGTGCTTTCTCATGTAATAACAATTCCTGAGTATCAGAATAATGCAAAAAACATGCCACTGGTAACAGATTATCATACCCACGGTGAAATTCAGGGGGATGAGAATCTTCTTCGTATTGTTGTAACAAACCTGGTTAACAATGCTATAAAATATGGCAGGGAAAATACTGAAATAAAAATATCAGTTTATGAAGAGGGTGAGGATTTAATATTTTCAGTTTATAATGAAGGGGTGGGCATATCAGCTGAGGATATTGAAAATAAGCTTTTTAGTAAATTCGGCAGGCTCAAGCAAAAAGGAACCGAAGGGGTAAAGGGTTCTGGCCTGGGTCTTTATATTTGTAAAAAAATAATTGAAAAGCATAATGGTACCATAAGTGCTGAATCTGAAGTGGGCAGCTTTGTCAAATTTACAGTAAAAATTCCTAAAAAAAGAGTATAGTCTTCCTCGGTATTAAATTAATAGTTGATTTTGTTCAATTATTTCTGTATTGACAAATTTGAAAGTTTCTGAAATAGTTAGTGTATTAGGGGGCAATAATGTCTTCTGTAGAGGCCTCCTAAATCCCATAGAGTGGGACTTGGAGATAAATGATCTATCTTGTAATATACTTTTAACTGGAATTATTTATTATATAATGAAAAATTTAATCTGTTAAAGTTAAAAATAAATTTTGAGTTAAATATTATAGGAGGTAATGATGCAGAATAAACGAAGAGGTCCTGATTTTGTTCTAAAAGTCATCAATGTTGTATCTGGAGTATCCTGGATAATTCTTGTTTTGGCGATTGTTGTTGTTTCAATTGCAAAACCAAAATTTCAGGGATTTAGTCGGGGTATGGGTACTATTCAAAGTTCATGGGATACTTCTTTGCTTGGCGTTGTAGCAGTACTTCTTGTTTTGCTTATTGCTTTGAGTGTAGTAGGTATAGTTTTTAATTTTTTGAGAATGAAAAGAAAAACTGATCATATCAGAGTTACACTTGTGCTTTCTGGTATATTTGCATTTATAGGTCTGCTTCTTCTTCTTTTTAATTAGACCTTAAAATTCCATGCTCGAATTATTGATAGATGATTAAACCTGGTTCGGGATTCAGAGCAAGTACTTCTTCAGGCAACATCAATGGCCGATCATAATGGACTCCCTGCTGTTTTGAATAATAGTACCAGAGTTTAAAACCTTTATATGGAATATTAATTGCAGCAGAATTTCGCAAATGGGTTCCTTTTTTAGCATCAGGCCTTCCCCAGCCGGAAGTGGCATGTACAGGAATAACCTGACTATAATTTGCATCAACCTCTTCTCTGTCTCTGATCATCTTGGCATGAAATTGATGGAATACAAGCTGTCTTTTCCCTGGAATAAGATTAGCTCTTAGATAATCCTGTATTATCTTTTGTACTGCATTTATTTCTTTTCCTGATATTGAACCAATAACCTTCATAGGTTTTGTAGTGCGCCATTCAGGATCAAGTGCAAGATGAACATTTGGATATTTTAAAAAAGGTAAAAGCTCCCTTATTGCTTCCTGCGGAGTATGCTTCCCGATTTGATGGTCAAGGTAAATCAGCATTTTATTAGCTAAGGCAAATTCTATATATGATTCCAGGAGGTTTTTGTTTATTCTGTTTATTTCTCCTGCAGGCTGGCAGGTTCCATATATAATATAAAATGCAGGAATAACTCCTTTTTCTTCATTTAATGCTTTATATGTTTCAGCAGTTTTTTGGACAAGCTTAGCCAGTTCCTCTTTTGTATGACGACCCAGTATTCCCATTATTTTTGAATTGGGATGGCCATAATAAGCCACAATATGGTTATCCTCAAAAAAGTTTGGGGAAAGAAAAAAGTCCTCAGTGATTTTTTTAAAAGGGTAGATAGGACTGGTACAATAGCGTGTAAAATATTTTTTTTTCAGTAAATTTTTTTTAAATTCAGATTCAGGGTCATCATCTGCCATGAAAATATTAACAGGTATAATTATTGTTAATAATATAAGAGCCAGTTTTATATTGAAGATTTTTTTCATTTTAACATCCCTTTAGAATTGGTAGCTAAAATAATAGACAGGACAATAAATGGCAATTAATTTATCTGTTTTAACTATATCTTTTTTAATTGCTTATATGAAATTTTAGTGTGTTAAAAGAGGGGGTTAAATTGAATGTAGAAAATTATTGGTATAGATATAATTTTGGTTAATTATTTAAAATCTGTAGGATACTACTAAACAGTTCTTCAGCAAAGCGTATATATTCAACTGCATCAGATATTTCAGGCCGGCCGTAAGGCATTTGACCTTGCATTGCGGGATATCTTGAATCTATATAAATTCTACTGAGATCATATAATATATCTTCATCGCATGAGAAATCAGTCGAGTTTTTTACAATTTGGTGCAAACGAATAAGGTCATGAGCTTTCGGTACAGATATATTTTGGGATTCAATAACAGCCTTGAACATTTTTTCAACGCATTGATGTGCATGGAAAGCAGCTGCAGGAGAAAGGTATTCATCTCTGGATAAGGTTTGCGCAGCTTTCAGGTCAATTTTGGCAAGCTCAATCCATTCTTTGACTTTATTTTTCAAGCTATTGCCTTCCCGTTATTAACTATTTCTGTGGCAAAGGAACTCCCGTCATCAAGAAAACGATTCCATTCTTCAATAGTAAAAACTATAATATCCATTGGTACATTGATGTTAATATCTGTTAAAAGTCTGCGAACTTTCCGATGATTTGCCATTCTTTCTTTAAATGATTCAGGGAAACCTTTAATATTAAGAACTACTAATAGATCAATATCACTATTTTTATCTGATGTACCTTTGGCTCTTGACCCAAAGAGGATAATCTTTAAAGGGTCAAGTATTTTAAGCCGTTCTAAAATAGCTTGGCTCAGTTTATCATAATTTGAAATATCCATAAATTATAAATTTATGGATATTTCAGGTTATGTCAAATATAATTTTTAAGAATATGGGCTATTATTTTTTTCCTGAAAGAATCATAGCATATTCATAAGAGCTTAATTGTGGAGATTTATATAATATGTTGAATGTAGAAAATTATTCCTTTATGGATATTTACCTGTTTTAACTATATCTTTTTTTTAATTGTTTTTATGGAATCTATGCTTCTTCAGCTTCAAGACTCCTGTTCTTTTTTCTCTGGTGCCAGTAAACGTATATAGCTATCAGAATAACTGAGAGAATAAGTAAAGTATATACTATCTGGTTGAGATAAATTTTTAGAAGCTCCTGGTTTTGGCCTACAATATATCCAAGTAGTGTTAATATGGTAACCCATATTCCTGCGCCTGCTGAAGTGAAGAGGCAAAATCTTATCAGCCCCATTTTTGTAATTCCTGCTGGAAAGGACATATATTGACGCACCCCAGGGATAAGGCGTGCAATAAAAGTTATGATTTCACCATGCCTTAAAAACATTCCTTCAACCTGGAGAAATTTATCTTCATTAAAAAGTATGTACTTTCCGTATTTGAGGAAAAAGGGCCTTCCCAGCTTATATCCCAGGTAGTAGTTAAAAAGTGCGCCAGCAAGGCTGCCAGCTATTCCGCAGAATATTACCATGAACATATTCATTTCGCCCGCATTGACAAGATATCCTGCTGGTATCATCACCACTTCAGAAGGGAAGGGGAAAAATGAGCTTTCAAGAAACATGAGTGCAAAAATACCCGGATAGCCCAGGCTTGATACTGTATCTACAATAAATGTAATAATCTGCTGAAACATCTTTTACCTTTATTTATTAATTTTGATTTTAAAGCAGGATTGATTTTGGTGTTTAAATATCAACCCTAATATTATTTTTTTGTAATATATTCAGGCACAGGATAAACAAAGGGTTTATTTGTAATAGGATTTTCAAGAACAACACAGGGTGTTTCAAAGAGTTCTTCAATAAGATTGTACTTGAGGACTTCATTAGGATTTCCGTCAAAGAAAATTTTCCCTTTTTTGATGGAGCAGATCCTGTTGCAATAGTCAGAGGCAATATTCATATCGTGGAGTACAGTAATAATTGTTGCTCCCTGAAGGTTTAGTCTGTGGAGTATGTCCATAATTTGTGTGGTGTGGCGTATATCAAGGTGTGACACTGGTTCATCAAGAAGTATAGTTTCGCTGTTTTGCACAAGAGCCTGGGTAATAAAAACCAGTTGCTGTTCGCCGCCGGATAATTCGGTAATCTGCCTTTCTAAAAGATGGGATATTCCTGTCATTTCAATTGCATTTGCTATGGTTTTTTTGTCCAGATCAGTTTCCATCTGCCATAACTTTTGATGGGGGAATCTGCCCAGCCTGATAAAATCATAAACTGTAAAAGAAAGAAGGTTTTCATGGAACTGGTGTACTACTGAAAAATTCATTGCCAGGTCTCTGCGGCTATATCTGCTCATGGCCTGGTTTTGAAAAAATATTTCGCCGGAATCAGGTTTTATCAAACCTGACATGATTTTGATCATTGTACTTTTCCCTGCACCATTTGGGCCGATTACTGAAATAAAATCACCCTTCTTAACAGAAAAGTTTATATTGTGAAGAACCGAAAGGTCATTGTATCCTGCATTAATATTTTTTAATTCAAAGATCAGGTTCATGGGGGCCTCTTTTACGGAAAAGAAAGATCAGGAAAAATATTCCTCCAAAAAAATTTGTAATTATTCCCACTGGTATTTCATAGGGGGGAACTGCTGATCTGGCCAGGGTGTCCGCTGTCATAAGAAACAAGGCCCCTCCAAGAGCTGAAAAAGGGATAAGCCTTAAATGCGCAGGGCCAAAAAATAATCGCATAACATGGGGAATAATAAGCCCTACAAATCCCACAATCCCGCAAAGGGAAACTGATAAAGCAGCCAGGAGCGAGGCAATCCAGAATATGGCAGCTACATTTTTTTCAGTTACACCCAGGCTTTTTGAAAATGAATGGCCAAATGAAATTATATCAAGGTGTTTATAATAAAGCATGGCAAGCATTATAAGTAATATAGCTGCAATGGATATTTCTGTAAGAATGTTGTAGCGCGCAATAGAAAGATCACCCATTAGCCACATAATGGCCTTGTGAACATGCTCGGCCTTTGCTGCTGAATAAAGGAGAAGTACTGCTGCAGAGAATATAAAACTCAATGCAATTCCTGCAAGTATCATTGAGGATGTGCCAAACTTGAGTCTTTCAGAAAGAAAGTAAACCAGCGTGATTGAAACAAGCCCTCCGATAAAAGAAAAGATCACTATAAAAATGTTTGTCATTGATAGAACTATTGCAGCAGTAGCGCCCAGGGCTGCACCGCTTGAAACACCTATTATGAATGGATCAGCAAGGGGATTTTTTAAAAGAGATTGAAACATTACTCCACTTACAGAAAGGGATGCTCCAACTGTCATTGCCAGGATTATTCTTATTAAACGCATTTTAACAAGAATAAAGCTTTCAGGAGCAGCATCCGGGCCTCTTAAACCTGTAAATATTTCTATTGGACTTATAAATATTGTACCAATGGAAAGTGAAAAGATAATCAGCAGGGCAGATATTATTATGAATATAACTGCAGGGAGTAATATTTTTCTATGCTTCATTACAGCTGATTTTCACTCCTGTTTTTAAGGTAAGTATTGATTTTATCCCATACCTCCTCAACTGATTTTACATAGTTGGCAGGTGTATAAAGAGTGGTATTATCAGGATTGATTGAATAGATATTGTCCAAACAAATTTTTTTATTTTTCGTATATCCGCTGTGGATGCTGCTAAAAAATTTTTTTGCATCAGGCATTATTGATAAAATTATATCAGGCTTTAGTATTATCAGTGATTCAGCAGAAACAAGGGGATAGGCTTTTTCAAGATTATGATATACATTGATTCCTCCGGCATCATCTATTATACCGCTGATAAATGAAAGACTGGAAACAGCAATAAGAGGCTCCTGGGAAACAAAAAAAGCTACAAGGGGTTTGATCTGGCTTTTTGCTGTATCTGTTTTTATTTCTTCCAGTTGTTTGTTGTAGAGTGCCAGCTTTTTATTGCCCAATTCCTCTTTGCCGATTATTTGGGCAAGATAGGTGTAATTATCACAAATGGTTTTGTAGTTAGAGTTTCTTTTAAATGAAAAAAGTTTTATTCCCATTGAAGCAAGCTGTTCTGTTTTTTGGACTGCCTCATCTTCAGAGGAGTAGAGCACAGCATCAGGTTTAAGAAGAATAATTTTTTCTGTGTTTGGATTTGTAAGGGTTCCTATAACTTCAACTTCATGATTCAGGGGAGGTGAATAGGTTGTTACTCCCACAATAAGGTGTGAACTTTCCAGGTCAGCAATCTGTGCTGTAATTGATGGGGATAGGCAAACAATGCGGCTTATTTTCCCTTCTTTTTCAAGGGAGATCGGGGCTTCCTCTTTGCATGACACAAAAAGTAAAATTAAAATTATTAAGAACACAGATTTTTTCAAAAAATTCTCCGAGTATCATTTTTTTCAAAGTTCAGTTCATATTTTATTATGTCAACTAGATAAAGGCTTAGATAAAGGCTCTGACCCTGAGTTCTGATTTATTCAATATTTATGTGGAATAGTGTGTGTAGTTGTAGTCAGGCTCTGACCCTATTGTCGTGTTGTTGTAAAATACTATATGTAACGCCTTAAAAAATATGGATTTTATGTTTAGTTTGTATAGCAAACCAGTTGTTTATGAGGTTTTTGCACTGAATTAGCACAATATTATTGTAATAGCAGAGAGGAATTGTCGCAGTTCTTATTTTTCATTGCTATTTGAGATAAAATCTTATGAAAGATATGAATTTTCATTTAAAATCCTTTTTATTTTAAGGAGATTAAGGGAAATACTTGTTAATAGGGTAAAGGCTCTGACCCTTATCTTTTCCCTATGCCCACAAAGCAAGTCGTTTCCTGTATGCATCTTCATAATAGAGAAATTTCTTGACTCGTTCTGCAAAATTTTTTCCTAATTTCAAAAAATATTCATGTAAAGTAAACTTTAAGGGAGAAATAGAATTTTCATTAAGATAACAATTTATAAAACCTATCACATTTTCACGTGGATCACGGGAAAGCCCTTTTCGTACAGGATTGTATCCAATATACCAGAGTAGCCATAGAAGATATTCTTCAGGGTTATCCGATTCCTCTATGATTGTGGAGCCAAATCTTTCATTCCAGAAAGGCCCTGTTTCGCCAGTACCTCGATTGTATTTCTCAGCCATGCGCGCTTTAATATATTGCATTATAAGTGAAATGGTTTCACTGTCTTCCAGGGTTCTTATAATAATATGAATATGGTTTGCAACAGTTTCAGCAGCAATTAGTTCAAAATTATATTTTTTCTGACATTGTTGTACTGATTCTATGAAATATTTATTCCCATACCTGCTTTTAAAGAGGTTTCTTTTCCCACGACATCTTGAATAGCAGTGATATGTTACATTCTGGGCAATAGTTCTTAATGGTCTAGGCATTTGGGTTCTCCTATTGATATTAAAATTTGCAAACCTTTAATATTACTACGTTTTCTAAGGGAATTTTTTTGAAAAAAATTAGGGGTCAGAGCCTTTTTTGAGTTTTTTTAGTATAAAATTGATGAAAAAGGTAAATAGTCGAGATTGGGGTCAGAGCCTCTTTCCGATTTTAAACCTTTTGGTTTTTTTACACTTGAAATTAGGGTCAGAGCATATATCGAAAGCATATATGGAGCTACAAAATCAGTATAAGAAAAAAGGGTCAGAGCCTTTTGTAAAACTTGCTCCCTCTGTGGATTTTTAAGGGTCAGAGCCTCTCCCCAAATTTTTTTCCTTGACATAAATTTGCCAAATACAACAGGTTTAAGTTAGCAGTAATTTTTTTAACTACTAAGTTTACAGGAAAATGCTTTAGTTTCCTATATTCAAAGGTAGCAGGGAGTATAAACAGCCCTGGTGAACTAAAACAGTTTTTTGAAAAAATTTACTGCTACAATTGATCTTTACATAAA
>CAYTLM010000056.1:0-11741 GCA_964438485.1 uncultured Leptospirales bacterium
CTCCAAGTTGAATATTGATCATATCTCCAAGGGTTACAGTATTGGAACTGGTTTGCTTCAATATCTTGTTTACTTCTTCTTTTTCAGATATTATCTCAAAATGTTTTATACTTAAAGATAATCTTCGCTTTTGAATATCAACATCAAGAACAACAGCTTCAACTGCTTGACCCACCTTAAAATGATCATTAAGATTTTCAACCCGGTTTCTGGAAACTTCTGAAATATGAACAAGGCCTTCAACCTCATCATCAAGCTTAACAAAAACTCCAAATTGAGTTATACCTGAAACAACACCTTTAACTCGTGTTCTTGGAGGATACTTCTCCTTTACTATTTCCCATGGAGATCTGCTTAACTGCTTAATACCGCAGGAAATTTTCATTTCATGTTTATTTATATCCAGGATAATAAATTCAACTTCAGCTCCAGCCTTGTATAGAGAAACAGGATCTTTTATAGAATCGTCCCAGGTAATATCTGATATGTGCACAAGCCCGTCAATACCCTCTTCCAGCTCAACAAAATAGCCAAATTTAACCACTTTTTTTAAAGGTCTTTTTAACACAGTCCCTACAGGGTAGCGTTCATCAATACTATCCCATGGATTGGGCTGAAGCTGCTTATAGCCTAAAGATATTTTTTTATCCTCACTGTTGATGCTTAAAATCTGGAATTTTTCAATGTCATTTTTATTAAAATAATCCTTTGCAGAAACATTGTTTTTTGTCCATGAAAGTTCACTATTGCTTACAAAGCCTTCAACATCCTCTTCAATTTCAACAAATACCCCTACTGATGTTACTGTGACAACCTTGCCTTCAATGATGGAATCTGTATTATATTTTTCTTCAATATTACTCCAGGGATCCTCTTTAAGCTGTTTAAGACCCAGAGAAATTTTACCAGCCTCCTTATTTATAGAAAGGATAATAAAATCTCTTTTTTCTCCAATTTTAAGGAGCTTTCTTTGTTTAAAAACTTTTTTCCATGACATATCGTTTCTATGCAACAGGGCATCAATGCCGGCAACACGGATAAAAGCTCCAAACTCAACAAACTTTAAAACTTCACCTTCAATAACATCCCCTTCTTTATACTGCTGAACAAAAACTTCCCAGTTTTTCCTGGATTCCTCTTCAAGATAATCTTTTCTGGAAACAACAACAGACTTCTTCTTTAAATCAAAGCTTTTTATTGCAAAAGTATATTCCTCATCTGATTCGCTTAAAGTTTTAAGATCTCCAGTTAAAGAATATGGAAGAAAGGCATTGATAAAGCCGCAATCAACAAGCTTGCCTTTATTTATGGCAGATTTTATTTTACCAGTAATAATACGATTGCCCTGATTATAGTACTCAAGAAAGTCTTTCCATCTCTTTTCATAATCAGCTGCTTTTTTAGAAAAATGGTAAACCCCGTCTACTATTTTCTTATTCATCAATTTAACATGAAAAACATTCCCAACTTCAGGGACAACATCGAACTCTTCAAGAGCTATTCTGCCATCAGATTTAGTGCCAACATTTACATAGGCAAATTCAGAATCAACCGTGACAACCTCTCCTTCTACAATCATTCCTGCCTGAATTTCATCAAGAGCAGTATCAGCAACTGATTCCATATCAATAGCTTCGAAGCTTTCATCTGTAATCTGGGTCATAGTCTTACACCTTATTCTTTATCATATTCATCTGGTAATTTTTTATAATAGTTTCAACTTTAAAAACAACTTCATTAAAGGACATATCTGAGGTATCAACATAAATAGCATCATCACATCTTTTAAGACCGCCAAACTCCCTATTCATATCATCATAATCACGCTGTATAATCTGGTTTTTGATAATAATTTCGTCAACATTTTTTCCCATTTGCAGGTATTCTTTCACTCTTCTTTCAGTTCGTATCTCAACTGAAGCATCAAGATATATTTTTATATCAGCATCAGGGAAAACAACAGAGCCAATATCACGGCCATCCATTATAATGGAACTCTCCAAAGTCCACTTTCTGAGCAAAGAATTAACAAAATTTCTTATCTCAATCTTATCTGAAAAAAAACCAATTTTATCAGTTATTTTTTCTTCTCTTATCAAAAGAGAAACATCTTTGCCATTTACAATGGTCACTGTTCCCTTGTCCGGTGAATACTTTTGCTCAATTATAATATCATCAAGGGATTTAATTAAATCATGGGATTTACTTAAATCCCCTTTCCATTTTTCAAGAAAAAACCAGGTTATTGCCCTGTATATGGCTCCTGAATCTATATAATTTAAACCAGTATCTGAGGCCACTTTTCTGCAAACACTGCTTTTCCCTGAGCCAGCAGGACCATCAACAGCAACAGTTATTTTTTTTTCTTTTCCCACTTATTCATTATCCAGGGTAAATTCTTTTATCTCCGAAAGTCTGGGAAGATCTGAAAGCTTGTTAAGACCAAAATATCGCAAAAATTCATCTGTTGTACCATATGCCAAAGGCCTTCCGGGTAAATCCATTCTTCCAACAGGCTTTACAAGATTCCTTTTCATTAAATTTGCAACCATCATTCTTGAAGATGCGCCGCGCAATTCATCAATATCTGCCAAAACAAGGGGCTGCTTATATGCAATAATTGAAAGTGTTTCAAGCATTGCCTTTGAGAGGCTTTCCCTTTTTTTCAAACCTAAGGCATGGCGAAGCTGTTCAGCATATCTTGCATTTGTAACAAGCTGATAACCGTTTGAAAGCTCAGCAAGCCTTATGCCTCCATCCCTTTCTTCGTAATCATCAACAAGTGTATCTATTATAATCTTTGCCTGGGTTGGATCAACCATGAAACTTTTCACAAAAAAATTTATAGAAACAGGCTCATTGCTCAAAAAAAACACAGCCTCAAAAAGGCTTTTCAAATCATGTTCTCTATCCCGATCCTCATCAACTCTCTCATCCTCTTCATTTTGAAGAGACCCATCAATTATTTCATTACTCTTCTGTGGTTCTTCCATATTTATTCCGGAATATATTAAAAATAATAGCAGTAAAGCTTACTGATTTATCTGTTGAATCTGCTCAAGAGCAAAATTTCTCAAAATTCGAATATCACCAAAAACCCGATGCTGCTGAATTTTTATCATACCAGACTTTGTCATTTCAAGCAAAGCTAAAAAAGATGCAATTACCTCAGCTCTTAAAGGCTTATCAGTAAACATTTCATCAAAAAGTAAAGATTCTTTTTCTTTAAGCAATTGTGTAATAAAATCAATTTTGTCGCTCACAAGAATTTCGTCAAACAGTATTTCCCTGCTTTCAACAACTGATGCTGAATTCAAAACAACGGAAAATGCTTTTAACAGCTCATAAAGGGATACATCATAATAATATTCCTCTTCTCCAAGCTCTAGAGATGTGTTTTCGCGCAAAAAAACATCATTCTGTTTATCAAAACAAATTCTAAGCTCTTCAGATACTTTTTGAAATTTTTTATATTCTATAAGTTTTTGAATTAATTCAGGAGGAAGAGGTTTGGTAAAATATTCGTCTTCAACATCCCCTGAAGGAAGCAAGGCCCTGCTTTTATAGTACAGCAGCTCTGAGGCCATGAGAATAAAATCAGAAGCAAGTTTTACATCCATTGCTTCAAGTTTTTTCAAAAAAGCAATATATTGTTCAGTAATTTCAGATATTGACAGCTCTGTTATGTCTATTTTCGATTTTTTAATCAAATCCCATAAAATATCAAGAGGGCCGCTGAATTGATCAATACTGACAACATAGCTGTTTTCATTTTCAAAAACAGCTTCACCTGTTATAACATTCTCCGACATAATATCCCGATTATATATATTGTGATTAAAAGTCCCTCTCAAAAGGGAAGCGGGCAGTATGATTATTCAACAATAATAAAGACTAAGATAGAGCTTTTTCTGCTGCTTTCTGGAGTCTCTCTGGAGGGAATGGTTTAACAACAAAATCCCTTACACCAAGCTTTATGGCTTTTGTAAGAAGACTCTCCTGACCAAGAGCTGTTACCATTATTATTCTGGCAGATGGGTCTGTTCCCAGGATTTCACCTGCAGCCTCAATACCATCCTTTTCCCTCATGGTGATATCCATTGTTACAAGATCCGGCTTAAGCTTTTTATATAATTCAACCGCCTCATTCCCATTTTCAGCCTCACCCACTATTTCATGTCCAGCAGGAACAAGAGCATCTTTCACAAGGGTTCTCATAAACTTAGCATCATCAACAATTAAAACTCTTGCCATTTCAGCACTCCAATGAATTTTATTTAATTATATTTATATAATAATAATATGTCAATTCTTAATAAACTTTTAAAGCTTTTTTTAACATTATTCCTAACAGGGTCTTATTAATCAATTAAAATATTTTTAAATTTTTCTTATAATCCTTGATGTTATCTCATCAAGGGGAACAATTTCATTAACAGCACCCAGCTCTACAGCAACCCTGTTCATTCCAAAAACAACAGAAGTCTCCTCATCCTGAGCAATGGTATGTCCACCACTCTTTTTTATTTTGAGCATACCCTCTGCACCGTCCTTACCCATACCTGTCATTATAACACCTACGGACTTCTCCCTTACCTCCTGTGCCATTGAATCAAAAAGCACATCAATTGAAGGCATATGCCCGGAAACCTTTTCTGCTTTGTATATTTTAAGATGAAAACCGCTCCCTTTTTTAACTATTCTCATATGGGAATGCCCCGGAGCAACATAACCATGCCCTGGGAGCACAATATCTCCATCTTCAGCCTCTTTTACCTTAATCATGGAACTATTATTAAGCCTTTTAGAAAAAGCAGCAGTAAAACCCTCCGGCATGTGTTGTACAACCAGGACCGGCGCAGGAAATTTGCGTGCAAACTTGTCAAACACCTTAATAAGCGCAGATGGTCCACCAGTAGAAGTACCTATTGCTACTATTTTATCAGATTCAGTTTTTGCATTACGCTGATCTATTATTGATTTTGAATCAGCAGATCTTGTTCTTATTGTCCCGACTTTTGACTTACAAACAGATTTTATTTTGCTTATAAGCAAACTCCCAATCTCATCAACTGTCATAGACAACAAAGTTGAAGGCTTGGGTATAAAATCCACTGCTCCATGCTCAAGTGCTTTAAAAGTAGCATCAGCCCCATTCTGGGTTAAAACACTCATCATAATAACCGGCTTTGGGTTTGTACTCATTATATGTTTAAGAGCAGCAAGACCATCGAGTATGGGCATTTCAATGTCCATGGTTATTACATCAGGATTAAGTTCCTGATTACGAAATATAGCTGTTTTGCCATTATTGGCAGTACCAACAACCTTAATATCCGGATCTCTCTCAAGAATGTCTGTAATTATTTTTCTTACCAGTGTTGAATCATCAACAACAAGCACTTTAATCGGAAATGACATTCTTTCTAATTCCACTCACAAGGGTTTTCAAAGATTCAGCTTCTGGAAGAATCATCAAATTGCCTACAACCCTGTCATCTTCAAAATAAAATGCTGTTTCCATTACAATTGCATATTCATGTTCAATATTATGCATAACCAGTATTGAATCCATAAAAGACTGAAGATAATCGTGCACAAAAGTAGGTACATTAGGCTTAACAACAAGCTGCGATTTTTCAGCATAAACATTGAGTATGGATGAGCCGATTATATTTGTAAGCTCCTTAAGAGCAGACACGCCATCCTCACTCAACTCTCTTTCCTGGGATTCCGGCAGACCATAGAGCATATCAATAAGGTCATAACCCACCCCTTCATGCAGCACAAGAACCAGAGTCCCGTTTATCTCCCCTTCAATTCCAAGCATAACACCCATGTAAGGCTCATTGGGGCTGCCCAGAAAATCAGGGATGTTTTCAATAGGGGTGATTTTCACTTCAGGAATCGAAAGGTCAATCCTTCTATCAAGAATTTTTGAAAGTGATTCAGCTGCAGTAGCAGCACCCATATTGGATATAAGATTAAACTCATTAAGCTCATCTTTGGATATATCAAGCTCTACACTCATATGCTCATCAGGAGCACCAGATTGAACCAATGAGCTTACATTCTGCCTTAGCTCATCTTTAAATTCAGCTAAAGCAGCCTGCACCTTATCTGCTATTTCCTCATCTTCCTCTGGTGCAGTTACTGTATCCTCCGAAACCTTTACCATATCATCATCTGCATTATAAACCTGCTCAGCCTCTGCTTCCCTGGAAGCCTCTTTAAAAGATTCATCCTTTACAGGTTCATCATCAAAAAGGATTACATCTGAAATATAGTTAGGCCTTCCGGATTCCGGTTCCTTATCTTTAACAGGAACAGCCTTTATCCTGTCATCTTTCAAATCAAAACGAATTTCATCCTTTGCAGGCTTAGACGCTAATTCAGTCAATTGCTCTGGTTCAAATTCAGATTCAGCAGCCTTTGGAGCAGTAATGTCATCATCATAATCCACTGCTCTTGACTGGAATATTTTCTGTTTTTCCTCTGGAGTAAGCCTCTCCTGCAGCGTAATTACCCGATTAATCATTGTCTGAATATCAAGAATCAGGCAAATACTTCCATCACCAAGTATAGATGCCCCTGCAAGGCCTTCCACATTTTTATAATTCTGCTCAAGTGATTTAATTACAATTTCCAGCTTCCCTTCAAGAGAGTCCACTATAAGTCCGATTTTTCTATTGCCAAAGCCAACAACAACAACAGGAATTTTATTGTTTCGCCCAAGTGCACTTTTTACATTAACAAACTCATTAAGTCTTAAAAGAGAAAGAATTTCCCCTCTAAGATTTATCACCTCATGCCCTTCAATTGTAGCTATATCTGACATGGATATTTTTATTGTTTCAACAACATCAGTTAGGGGAATAGCATAATCCTCATGTCTCACCTTAACCATGATCGCAGGTATAATAGCCAATGTAAGTGGAAATGTTAAAACAAACCTGGTTCCCATGCTTTTTTCAGTTTCAATTGTAATATTGCCATTAAGTTCATTCACTGTTTCCTTAACAACATTCATCCCCACCCCTCTGCCTGAAATGTCTGTGACTTTTTTAGCAGTTGAAAATCCGGGTGCAAATATAAAATTATAAATATCCTGATCATCCATATTTAAAAGCATTTCAGGTGTGCTTATATTTTTTGCAATAACCTTTTCTTTTATAGCATCAATGTCAAGGCCATGACCATCATCACTTATCTCTACAAAAATCTGGTTTCCACCCTGATAGGCATTCAGGGTTATTGTGGCAACTTCGCTTTTTCCAAGCCTGCTGCGCTCTTCTCTTGTTTCAATTCCATGATCAACAGCGTTTCTAATAAGATGGAGCAAGGGCTCTCCAATAACATCAATTACTTTCTTGTCAAGTTCTGTTTCCTCTCCCTTTATAACCAGATCAACCCTTTTATTGTGCTCCTTGCCAAGATCACGAACAAGCCTGTTAAAACGGCTAAAAACCTGACCAACAGGAACCATCCTGGTTTTCATTATTCCGGTTTGCAGATCCTTTGCAATCCTTGACATCTGCTCCATACGATTTTTAAATTCGTTTGCAACCCCTTTAAGCTCGCCATACTTTCTCATCTCTTCATAAAGCCTGTAAAAACCGGAATTGGCAATTACCAGCTCACCAACATTATTAAGAAGCAAGTCAAGCTTGTCTATGGACACCTTAACAGTTTTCAAAACAGGAGCCTTTCTTCTGTCATTCAAAACAGACTCATTGCTTTTTCTGCGATCAAAAATATCATGAACATCATCTCCATGGGAAGAGTCAGCAGAATCCTCTTCATCCATTAAATCATCTGAATCATCTGAGTCATCGTGATGTTCATTATCAAGCAGATCATTAAATGAAAGCTCCCCTCCTGCTATAGGAGCTGTTTCACCATTTGCAAAAGTTAAATCATCAATAGTTTTCCCTATTTTGAGCATTTGTTTACCATCGTGCCTCACAACAGATATGGGCTTTAGCTCCACGGCCTCAATCTGATCAACATTACATCCTTTATAAACCGATAAAGCAGAACTAAAAGTTACAAGCACAATTTTAAATACTGAAATGGAATCATCTGCAATCATATCATCAATGGAAGGCATAATCTTGACAATGGTTCCTTCCTTTTCAAGGTTAGTTAATACTAGCTGCGCCTTTACCCACTTCATCTGTGCTGCAGGTTCCAGGTTCACAGTAACTTCAAAGCAATCTGCC
The DNA here is from genome assembly GCA_964438485.1 of uncultured Leptospirales bacterium. Lineage (GTDB taxonomy): Bacteria > Spirochaetota > UBA4802 > UBA4802 > UBA5550 > JBBAGC01. The sequence continues at coordinate 8,223 of CAYTLM010000056.1, forward strand.
CCTTCTACAAAAGATTGTTTTATCATGCCACTTTCTTCTTTAGTAAAAGAAATTTTAATCCCTGAAGTATGAGCTGTTTTTTTTGCAGATAGATCCTCTTTTTCAGGCTCCGCACTTGCAGTTTTTCTGGATTCATCAGTTACTATATTTATTCTTTCAATAAGAGGCTTTAAATCCTGGTCAGGAGCCTGTCCTGAAGAAATTTTTTCAATAATAGCACTTATTGCGTCAAAACATTTGAATATAACATCCACTACTTCCGGTGTTATGTCATTGGTTTTATCCCTTATTCCCTGAAGGAGATTTTCCATTTTATGGGCAAGATCACTTAAATCATTTAATCCTACAAATGCTGCTGAACTTTTCAATGAATGTGCAGCCCTGAAAATATTATTAATTATTTCATCATCTTCCGGATTTTTTTCCAGCTTAAGAAGATTCTGATTAAGCTCCTGAAGCAGCTCATCTGCCTCTTCTAAAAATATATCCTGATATTCTCCAAGGGAAAAAGACATAATTTACTCCATATCTCATTTAATTATTCGAAAAGGTTAAACTCTTTTCTTCATTCATTATCTTCAAGAAAAATTATCTGAGTCATATTCAACAATACAATAAGCCTGTCTCTCAATCTTCCTATTCCGGAAATAAAATCCTCTGAAATTCCTGTTATAAGCTCAGATGGAGGATCTATGCTGGAAACCGGAAGCCGTACAACCTGATAAACATTATCAACCAGTATTCCCACCTGTTTTCCATCAGTTTCCACTACAATAATTCTTGTTAAATCTGTTATTGCGCCTTCAGGAAAACCAAACCTTATTCTCATATCCACAACAGGTATAACATTACCCCTGAGATTAATCACCCCTTTTATAAATGGGGGCGTATTTGGTAGCCGGGTCAGCTCAGGGAAGCGAAGAATTTCATGAACACTTAGAATATCAACCCCATACTCCACATCATCCAGCACAAAGCTTACAAGCTGAACCACCTTGCCTTCATGGAGCTCTCCACTGGAATCCGTATTTTCATCAAGATTAAGAGTTTTTTTTGAATTAACCAGAAGTTTGTTTAGATCCATTTATATTACCTGCTATTATAATTCATCGCAAAAAACTATACTTTAAATTCTACTGCCAGTAATTTGTTTAAATATAAATTATTTAAATAATAATTCAATAAAAATACAATAGTTGCAACTACTTTTTATCCAATTTTAACATATAAAGTAATATTTGTTCATACATAATTTCAATTAACACATAAACACAAAGAGGCTGTATTATGGCAATATTAATTATAAAAAAAATCGTTTTTTGAACAATATAATTCAGACATTATAATAAAAAAACCGGTTAAATCCGGCTTTTTTATTATAATATATTAATCTGCATAAAAAATAAAAAAATTACTGATGGAAAGCCTCCACACCAGCAAAAATATCACCAATAAGACCCTGATCAAGCATGGAGATAATTTCTCTGGTTTTTTCCTCAATATCCCCTCCTATGCGAGTATTGAGTTTTCTCGACTGAAAATATTCATCAGAAATATTAAGAGCCACAAGAATTGCAATCTGAAGGGAATTTGTATTTGGAACAATTTTTTGAACTTCTTCCATTTTTTCATTAACATAACTGGCAAGCTCAAGAATATACTCATCAGAAGCATCACCTTTAATACTATAGGTTTGCCCGAAAATATTTACCTTTACTTTCCCGCTTTCCATTATTTTATCCTGATATTAATTATCATCTTCTTCAATAATAATAAAATCATCCTCATCAACTGCTTTGTCATCATCAATTATAATTTCATTTTCGTCATAATCTTCAATAATTATCTCATCTTCATCATCAAGCAGTATTATTTCATCTTCATCATCTGAGGAAACCTTTTCGCCAGCTTCAAAGTCACCAGAGTCATCAATTATCTCTGAATCAATTTCAGATTCATCATCAATTATTATTATATCCTCTTCATCAGAATCAGAAACAGCTTCTTCTGAATCAACTGTTTCCACACTTAGATCATCAAACTCATTCTCATCTGTTATCTTTTCTTCTATTATAAAAGCATCCTCATCTGACTCAACAATTATATCATCGTCAGTTCCCAGTTCAATAATCTCTTCTTTTTCATACTCTTCAGCAGCTGGTGCTTTCTCTGGTTTAGAAGAATAATCAGTACCAGCTAAACCAGCGGAGGAAAGACCTCCAGATTGAAGACCATCGAGTTTTCCCAAAAGGCCAAGAAGCTTCTTCTCAAGCACTTCCTCTTTATCTTTAAGCTCCTTTAATTCAGAAGCTGTAACTTCGAGTTCCTTTTTTATCCTTTCAACTTCCTGCTCCTTTTCTTCAAGTGAAAGTCTGGCATCTTCAACATCGCTTTTCAAGGTTTCATTTTCACCTTCAAGGTGTGAGTTTTCAGTTCTTAATTCGCCTATTAGATGTAATGCCTTTATTACCCTGCTTTCAAGTTCTTCAAGCTGTTGCATTGTTATCATATATATTACCTCCGGGTTTCCTCAAATAAAATACACTGGTTTACTAACAAACAATAATACAATTAATTGATCGGCAGAATACAAGCATTGCATTAGAATCTTTATTATGACATAATATTTACTGTATAAATATATAAAATTTATTCAAATAAAAAACATAAACTAAATATATTTATACTTTTTAATACGTCAAGTATAAAGAAAAAAAAGACCTTACCCCTGCAAACAAAAAAAGTGAACACCACTAATATGATGATCACCTTTTTATAATATCAAACAAAAGTCCTGTTAAAAATACAGCTTTTATGCAGCTTTATTATTAACCTTTTCAACAAGTTTGCGAAATGCGTCCATATCCTTTACTGCCATTTCAGCAAGCATTTTCCTGTTTATATCAATTTTATTGCTTTTCAGCATTCCAATAAATTTGCTATAGGAAAAGCCACAAGCCCTTGACGCTGCATTTATTCTCATTATCCAGAGTGTCCTGAAATCACGCTTCTTCATTCTCCTGTGCTTATATGAATTCTGAAGAGCCCTTCTTCTGGCATCTTTGGCAGTTCTAAAAAGTTTGCTTCTGGCTCCTCTAAAGCCCTTTACATCTTTAAGTACTTTTCTTCTTCTTTTCTGGTGAACACGACCAGTAGTAGCTCTAGCCATTTTTTTCCTCTTTTTCTTTTATTACATTTTTTAAACTATTAAATCATATCCCATTTCCAGAACTTACATGTATGGAATCATTCTTTTCACTTTGTCTGACTCAGCTTTAGATATAAAACCCGCTGTTCTAAGCCCTCTTTTGCGCTTGGATGATTTTTTTTCAAGAATATGGCTTTTATAGGCCTTTCCTCTTTTTATCTTTCCACTTTTAGTTACAGTAAACCTTTTTTTTGCCCCACTGTTTGTTTTAATCTTAGGCATATCCTTTTCCCCTCAATTATTCATTTATCTTTTCAAAAACAATATATATTAATTTTCTTAACTAACGCTGTGATGGTACTGATGTTGCT
>CAYTLM010000057.1:0-6683 GCA_964438485.1 uncultured Leptospirales bacterium
AATGAATTTCTGGCCTTATAGAAGTAAAAACTTCCTCAGTACCATAACCTGCATCACTATAGCCTATATATTCAGGCGTAAGCGGTAAAAGTATTTTTTTAAATGAACCATCTGGAAATGGGCCTGAAAAAATATTAAAAAGCAGAAAAAAAGCAGACTGACTCCCGTTTGTAAGCATTATATTTTCCGGGCCTATGTTCCAGCCATATTCCCTTTTAAGCATTGCAGCCATATCATCAATAAACCGGGCATTCCCCTGGGGTGCATCGTAGTTACCAATACACTCCTCAAAGCTGGTGCCATCATTTAAAATATTTTCCATGCTTTTACGGAAAATTGCCTGAACCTCTGGAATATGAGCCGGATTTCCACCTCCAAGCATTAGCATGTCTTTTTTAACAGCCATTGCATTGCCCAAATCATCCATAAGACTTTTAATCCCTGAATCCCTCTTTACCTTTTCACCAAAAATAGAAAATTTCATTATTACGCCTCTGATTTTTTTACTATTTAAAATAAGAATAGAAAATGAAAAAAACTGTCAATGATTTTAGAAATAAAAAACATGGGCATATAAAATAATTTTTTGGTTGAATAGAAAAATATATAGTATCATTATTATTTTTATAATATATAATCCAGATATTACAAAATCAGGTTTAGGCCAGGAAATATTTATGAGATACATTAAAACCGGTTTTTCAAAAAATTTCATTCTTACAGTATCAATAATATATGCGTCGCTTATTATTGTAACTGCTCTTATACTAAACTGGGCACTTAAAAGCACAGTTCAGGGAACATCGGAAATATTATTAGAGGATAATTCTAAAAGTTACAGCCAGATTATTTCCATGATACTAGATGAAACAGAAAGCATCAATGATACAGCTTTGTTAAAAAATTTCCTCTATGAAAAGAGTTCAAAAATACAGGGGATTACAGGAATAAATCTATACCACAGAACAGATGATGAATGCTTTTTCCACGTAATAGACATCATAATAAACAACAGGGCATATATCCCTGAAATATCAGCAGGACAAACAGTAAAGCCTGAACAGGGACTTAACATAATGAAGGAGTCTCTCACCAAAATCACCTATGACACCAGAGTATACACAGATGGCATACTTAGATGGCAATATATTTACGCACCTTTAAATATAGATAAAAAACTGGTACTGTCCCAATGGCTTGTTTCGGTTTCAGAAACAGAAGGAAAAATATTTGCACTCACCAGAAATTACAAGGTTCAAAAAATAATAATCTTCATCTTGTCTCTAATAATATCAGCAGGAGTAATTGGGATTACCTGGCTTTTTTACCAGAACTACTCCCATATTCTCAGAGGAATAGCATCCCACCTTGATAAGGCAGCAGATGGGAATTACAGCATAAGAATAGGCCTGTCAGATGATGAGGAGCTAAACAGAATAGCGGGTTCATTCAACGCTCTTGTTGAAGATATAAGGGACTGGAAGATCAGGGCAGATGACATTGAAGAAACCATGCTGAAAATAAACTCCAGATGTGATAAACTTTTTAAAGAGGGAGTTGAAGCATTAAAAAACAACAATCCAGAGGATGCCATTGTTTCATTTAAAACAGTTACGCTTTTGCGTCCTGAAAGCTATTCAAGCTTTTTCAATATGGGTGTAGCATTAGCTCAACTTAAAAAATATCAGGAAGCAATAAACATGTTTGCCATGTCCCTTGAAATAAAACCAGACCATGAACAGAGCAAAATCTATATGAACAGAATAAAAGCAATACTTATGAAAAACGCAGGCTATGCTGAATGAATAAAGATTCAAAAATTGAACAGATTTTATCTGCCCTGCCCGACTCGCCAGGCATATACATGATGCTGGATGCAAAGAAAGAGATAATTTACATAGGCAAGGCCAATTCACTTAAAAAGAGGGTTTCCTCCTACTTTCGCAAAACAGCGCATGATGCAAAAACTGCAGTGCTTGTCAAAAATATCAGCGATATAGAATTTATTGCAACAGACAGCGAAATTGAGGCTCTGCTTCTTGAAAATAATCTTATAAAAAAACACAAGCCCAAATACAACATACGCCTCAAGGATGACAAGCGCTACCCCTATATAGCAGTAACGCTTAATGAGGAATATCCCAGAATAATTTACACACGAAACATAAACAAAAAAACCGATCGTTTTTTTGGACCATACACTGATGCAAGAGCAGCCAAGAACACAGCAGCATTAATAAACAAAACACTTAAACTCAAAACATGCAGAAGACCGCTCCCTTTAAAAAAAGGGGAACGACCCTGTCTCAACTTCCAGATAAATCGCTGCTCAGGGGCGTGCACTGGAGATATTACAAAAGAAGAATACAGGGCTCTCATAGATGATGCCATTAATCTGCTGGAAGGAAACATTGATCCTGTTATAAAAAGCCTTAACAGGAGAATGAAACAGGCTTCATCTGAAATGGACTTTGAAAAAGCAGCACGCCTCAGGGATGTGATATTTGATATTCAAAAGATCGCAGAAACCCAAAAGGTTGAAATACCCTCAGGCATAAACCAGGATTATTTTGCAACAGGTATATTTGGCGATGAAGCCCTGCTTGTAATATTTGAATTCAGAAACGGCATACTTACAGGAAGGAAAATAAATATTTTTGACAATGCAAAATACAGTGAGCCAGAGGATATTATACGAACATTCATTGTTGACTATTATAATAATCGCGAAATCCCACCAAGAATTGTAAGTGAAATCCGCCTCAGTGACTTAAATATAATTTCATCACACCTTTCAATAAAAGCTTCTAAAAAAATTTCAATTACTGCTGCCTCCTCACAGTCTGACAAAGCAATAATAAGGCTTATCAAAAAAAATATTGATATGCTTGCAGCTGAAAGAAGCTTCTCCAGGGAGAACGACGCAAATCCAGGTACAGCAGCATTGCAAAAAGCCCTTAACCTTGACAGCGAACCGCTCATCATTGAATGCTTTGATATTTCCAATTTTCACGGACAGGATGCAGTTGCCTCTATGGTGATGTTCCGCAATGGGAAACCTGATAAAAAAAACTACAGAAGATACAAAATAAAAAGCTATGACACTCCCAATGATCCGGGAATGATTCATGAAGCTGTTTCAAGAAGAATACAGTATCTTGTCAATGAAGAACAGGAACTTCCGGATCTTATGGTAATAGATGGAGGACGAACCCAGCTTTCACGGGCAATTGAAGCAGCAGCAAATTTTAATACAGGCATAAACATAATTTCAATAGCTGAAAAACTCGATGAAATATACACCTCTCCAGATGAAAAATCGCTTCGTTTCCCGGAAGGATCTGCCCATCTGCGCTTAATACAAAACATAAGGGATGAGGCACACAGATTTGCTGTCACATACCACAGAAAATTAAGGGACAAAAAAACAACTGCATCTGAACTTGACTTAATACCAGATATAGGAACAAAACACAAATCCTCCCTGCTTAAACACTTCAAGTCCCTGGAAAAGATAAAGAATGCTACTGTAACAGAGCTTATGGAAGCTGAAGGAATAGGTGAAAAAACCGCATTAAAGATATATTCATACTTTCAAAAAAACCTTAAAAAAGTAATATAATTAAACAGAGTTCAAAAAAAACTTTTAAACCGGTTTTAAAAAAATCTTGGTAAACCCCAGCAAAGATTATAACAGCTTTTAGTACTTATTAAACTAACACGGAAATATTACCTTTTTGTCCAAGACTCACTAATATTTATAATAAAAAAAACACATCATCCTATAAATTGAACATGTGAATCAAAGAATAACACTAATTTTTTTTAAAAATACTTGCATTTATCAAGATATAATGATTTAATAATATTCATTATCCAGGAATTCACAAAGGATATAATACTCTAACATAAATTGAATTTCTTATTCATCATTTTAATTATTCAACCCAGGCAGTATGCCAGCCGGATTTATATCCAAAAAGCAATTCATGCTTAGGCATCAGCCTGCAAACTATTAAATATCGGGGGATTTTATGAAAAAAGAACATCTTGCAGCAATGATCCGCCAAAGTGCTGAAGTATACAGCTCCCAGGTTGCATTGCGAATTAAAGAATCTGGAGTATGGAAAGAAACCACCTACAAAGAGATGGTTGAAATTATTAATGCCCTTTCTTTAGCTCTTATAGACATGGGAGTAAAAGAAGGTCAGACTGTGGGGATTTTTTCTCAGAACAAACCGCAGTGGACACTGGCAGATTTTGCTATTTTAAGTATTGGAGCTATTGCTGTTCCAATTTATGCAACAAATACATTAAAACAGACTGAATACATTGTGAATGATGCTGAAATCGAAATACTCTTTTTAGACTCAACAGAGCAATACAGCAAGGTTCAGGAATTTAATAAAAAGTCCAAAAAACTTAAAAAGATAATTGTTATTGATAAGGCTGTTAAACTTGAAGGTGATGAATCCATTTATTTTGATGATGTTGTGGCGCTTGGGAAAAAATCCAAATCCCAAAATGAATTAGCCAAACGACTGGAAAAAGGAAAGTCTTCAGATTTAGCCACACTGATTTACACATCAGGCACAACAGGAGATCCTAAAGGTGTAATGCTTACCCACTCAAATTTCTATCATCAGATTAAGGGAATAGCAGAACACTTTAATATTACAAAAGCGGACAAATCGCTTTGCTTCCTTCCACTAAGCCACGCATATGAAAGGGCATGGTGCTACATTGTATTTAACTTTGGAGCCCAAGTAAACTATCTGGCTGATACAAAAGCTATTGTAGAAACAATGCCCGAGGTTCAGCCCACAGCTATGGTAAGCGTACCGCGACTTTACGAAAAAATTTATGCCACTGCTTTTAATCAAATTGAAAAAGCCTCCCCTGTGAAGAAAAAGCTCTTTATGTGGGCTGTGGAAAAAGGTAAAAAATACCAGTACAGCAAAAAAGATAAAAAATTTATCGGCCCCTGGCTTGCCTTTACCCATGGTATTGCCAACAAGCTTGTTCTTTCAAAAATAAGAGGGATTGTGGGAGGACCAAAAAATTTCTTCTCTGCTGGTGGTGCTGCTCTTTCAAAAGAGATAGAAGAATTCTTTTTTGCAGCAGGGCTTCTGGTTTGCCAGGGATATGGTCTTACAGAAACATCTCCAGTAATTTCATGTAACAGACCAGCTGAATTCAAATTTGGTACAGTGGGTAAATTAATTGCTGATACAGAGATTAAGATAAGTGAACAGGGTGAAATCCTCATAAAGGGAGGCAATCTTATGCAGGGATACTATAAAAAACCCGCAGAAACCGCAAGTGCTATTGTTGACGGATGGTTCCATACAGGAGATATTGGAGAGCTTGATTCTGAAGGTTACCTGCGTATTACTGACAGAATTAAAGATATAATGATAACAGCCCAGGGGAAAAACCTCTCACCTCTAAGAATTGAATCAATTGTGGGTATGGATTATTATATTGAACAGGTTATGGTTATTGGTGAAAAACGCCCCTATATAACTGGTTTGATAGTGCCAAATTTTATAGGCCTTGAAGAATATGCCAAGGATCAGGGGATATCCTGGACATCAAGAGAAGATCTGGTTGCAAAGCCGGAAATAATAGAATTTTATAAATCCCGTATTGAAACAGCCTCAGTAGAGCTTGCTGGATACGAACAGATAAAGCGTTTTAAAATTATGCCTAATGAGTTCACCCAGGAGGGTGGAGAACTTACTCCAACATTAAAAATGAAAAGACGCCTTATATTAGAAAAGTATAAAGCTGTAATTGATGAGCTCTATGCTTGATGTTTTTTAGCCCTTTATGCCCTCAGCCTTTACAGACAAAGGCTGAGGGTCAATAATCAAACATAATTTATCCAGCCCTAATAGAACATAATAGAAAAAAACAATTGACTTTATTCTCCAAAAAAAAATCATGTATTATCAATAATAAAGCCGGGGTGTAGCGCAGCCAGGTAGCGCACACGACTGGGGGTCGTGTGGTCGCAGGTTCAAATCCTGTCACCCCGAAAGAAAAGCCTCTGTTATACAGAGGCTTTTCTTTTTTAACAATGTTTCTGACCTGGACATCCAGAGAAATTAATTATTTTTCTTTACATCAATTCATCACACTTATTCAACCATAAAAAACATCTCCTTTGGTGCGCCACAAACAGGACACTTGTCAGGAGCAAATTTTTCATGGATATAGCCGCAAACCTCGCAAACATGGTACTCAACACTCTCCTCTTCAGTAAGATGCTCCAGAGCTTTACGATATAATCCTGCATGAACTTCTTCTACATCCTTTGCCTGAGAAAAAACCATTGCTGCTGCTCTCTCTCCATCTTCTTCTGCTGCTTTAATCATTTCAGGATAATAATTGCCGCTAACCAGTGTCTCCTGCTGAAAGGCGTATTCCATATTGGTCTGTGTATCTTTTACTGCTTCCAGCAACCGGAAATTGCGCTTGGCATGAATTCCCTCTGAAGCTGCTACAGCTCTGAATAGATGTGCTATTTGCGGGAGTCCCTCCTTGACTGCTTTTTCCGCAAAGGTCATGAGGCGCTGATAGGCTTTTGACTCTCCCACAAATGCAGTATGTAAATTCCTGGCTGTTTTTTCTTTCATCTCAATTCTCCTCCATGATCTTTTCAGGAAAATTTTATTTTA
>CAYTLM010000057.1:6783-11698 GCA_964438485.1 uncultured Leptospirales bacterium
TTTTACTGCTGCCCTGAAAATGCCTTTCATTAAAATGATAAGTTATTCTGCAGGCTCAAAATCGCTTTTAGGAACACCACAAACTGGACATACCCATGAATCAGGAAGATCTTCAAAACTTGTTCCAGGCTTAATTCCATTTTCCGGATCTCCATTTTCCGGATCATATATATAGCCGCAAACTGTACATACATACTTCTTCATAATTACCTCTTTTTAATGTAATAAATTTAATTTTTTAAATTTCCAATTAATAGAAAAACCCTGTTAAACAAAGATAAACATAGATCCATATCCACAGGATTAATCGAAAAATCAGATCTTCACAAAGCTTAATCTAAAACATTATACTTAAATATTATGCAAGTGTCAAATTAAAACAAATAAAAAAATACAAAGATACTTTCTTGACATAAAATTCTTATTGTCACACTAATATTACCATTAATATTAAAATTTTATAAAAAAATACAGAAATTAAAGGGGCTTTTCCCTATATTAGTGAATGTAGCTGAACCTGACTGGAACTTAAATACATTTTTAGCGTAAATACTTAATAAGATCTGCCAAGGGAAAATAGTCCATGATAAATAAAAGAATCTACTACTATTTTTTGTTTATGATAACTCCGCTGGCTATTCTTTTTTTAAGTATTCATACTTTTCATTATGCATCAAAACTGGTAGAAACCATCCAGCATACAAATGCACAATCAGAAGCACTGGAAATAAGTCTGCGCATTCAAAATCAACTCACAGAAAGAGCCACTGATCTTAAAGTCCTTGCAGAAGTTTGGGAAAATCATAAAAAAGATTCCGATCATCAACATTTAAAAAAAATAGCAGAGGGATTCATCTCAGGAAACTCCAGCTATAATGCTATAAATCTGGTGGATGCGAATAGTATCATTCGTGTTACCATGCCAAAGGAAAAAGAACCCGTCTTGCTTGGAAAGGATCTCAAAATGCTGCCTGGAAGAACAGAGATGCACGCTTCTGTTCGTTCGTCCAGACAGCCCCTTGCCTCTATCCCTATTGAGCTTGAAGAAAAATACCCTGGTTTTGTTATCTGGCAACCCCTGGGGGAAAATAACCAGGGTAAATTCCAGGGCTTATTGGCAGCAACTATTAAAATCGACAGCCTTGTAAAGGTGGCGTTTCAGCAAATACCCTATGATTCTTTTACACATAGTATAAGCATAGACAATCAGCCTGTTTACAGTAATCTTGACATAGCAGATAAAAACACAAAAAAAACTATAGTAAAAGAACATTTTCAGACTCTTGGGCGAACCTGGACAGTTAGTGTTGCTCCAAAAGATGGAACAGCACTGACTATGCTGGGAGAACCAATAAAATGGAATCTGCTTATTGGCATCTTTCTTTCACTTTTAACAGGTCTTCTGCTTTTTCTTACTGCCTATATGAACAGACAACTATTCATGGCAAAAGCTGCAAGCAATGCCAGTGAAGAAGATTTACGAATTACTTTATTATCAATAGGAGATGCAGTAATTGTAACCAATACTGATGGTATAATCACAAACATGAACCCTGTTGCAGAAAAGCTGACAGGATGGTCTATTCAGCAAGCTGTGGGATTGCCGCTTAATGAAGTTTTCAAAATTATCAATGTTCACACGCGACTGGCTGTCACTAATCCGGTTGAGCTTGTTCTTAAAAGCGGTGAAATTAAAAACCTGGCTAATCATACAATATTGATTTCAAAAGACGGAACAGAGTATCAGATTGCTGATTCAGGTGCACCAATCCGCGATGATTATGGCACAATACGCGGGGTTGTTCTTGTTTTTCGTGATATAACTGAGGAATACATACTGCAGGAACAGCTTCAGCAATCACAAAAACTCCAGTCCATTGGGCAACTAGCAGGAGGCGTTGCACATGATTTCAACAATATACTTGCAGGTATTATGGGCAGCGCAGAACTTCTGCAAAAAACAAATCTTAATGATCCCAAATCCACAAAATATTTATCACTAATCCTTAAATCAGCTGAACGTGCCAGTGAACTTACTGAAAAACTTTTGGCATTTGCCCGCAAACGAATCTCCAACTCTAACATATTTGATGTTAATCATGCGATTACTGATGCAATTGACCTGTTAAAAAGTACAAGTGATCCGCGCATTCAATTCAATCTGAACCTGCATGCAAATCCAAATTATGTAGATGGCGATTTAATGCAAATGCAAAATGCTTTCCTCAATATTGCTTTAAATGCAGTGCAGGCAATGCCTAATGGCGGGCGTCTTGATATTTCATCCAGCCTGGTTATGCTGGATAGAGAATATTGTCAGGCAAGCCAGTTTGCTCTTAAACCTGGATCTTATATAAAGATTGAATTTTATGACACTGGCAGTGGGATTGATCCTAAAAATTTTGACAAAATATTTGATCCTTTCTTTACTACAAAGAGTGCCAGTTTAGGAACCGGGCTTGGGCTTTCCGTAGTTTATGGAACAATTCTAAGACATAGAGGAGCTATTACTGTTAATAATGAATCAACAGGAACAAGCTTCCATGTTCTTCTTCCATTATCAGATAAAGAAACAGAAAACATAGTCTCAACAAACAAATATTCAATCACAGGCACTGGCCATATTTTGCTAATAGATGATGAAGAAGCCATGCGAGTTACAGGAGCAGCCATACTTGAAGATTTAGGCTATGAAGTGACCCTGGCTGCAAACGGACGGGAAGGATTGGAGATATTCAAAGCAAAGCCTGATAGTTTTGACCTGGTTATTCTTGACATGATTATGCCTGAGATGAATGGGAGTGACTGCTTTGCTGCATTACAGAATATCCGCAAAGAAATTCCTGTTATTCTATCTTCCGGTTTTACCCACGAGGAGGACTTGCAATCAATGATGAATCAGGGGCTTAGAGGATTCATTCGAAAACCCTTTAAAGCAGCAGAGCTATCAGCCCTTATTCATAAGGTATTGCATCCTCTTATCTGACAAAAAAACAAATAGCCTTAAATGAGTTATTGACATAAAATCATAAATTCAATATTATGTGTTAAAATTCGTTATTCTCCAGGAGGAATTACTACTCATGAAAAAAAATATTCTGTTTTTATCCTTAATTCTCATAGTTGTAACATCATTTTATGGCTGTAAAGACAGCAAGGTTGACAGCTCTATAAGTGGTCAGATTATCATGTTTAATGCAGGAAGCCTGACAATGCCTTTTGATGAAATGAAAAGTGAATTTGAAAAGCTCTACCCTGGAATAGAACTCCTGAGAGAAGCTTCAGGAAGCCAGGCAGCAGCCAGAAAAATCATTGATCTGGGCAAGGACTGTGACTTAATGGCATCTGCAGACTACAAAGTTATTGATGAACTGCTCATTCCTGGTTATGCAGACTGGAATATCCGCTTTGCCTCAAACCAGATGGTTCTTTGCTACACTGATAAAAGCAAGCGCTCAAAGGATATCAATGCAAAAAACTGGTACAACATACTGCAGGAAAAAGGAATAGTATGGGGTCATTCAGATCCAAACCTTGACCCATGCGGATACAGATCGCTCATGGTATTACAGCTTGCTGAAAAATACTATAAAGAAGACGGTCTTAATGAGAAACTTCTCGCTAACAGACCTAAAGAAAACGTAAGGCCTAAATCTGTTGAACTTATATCACTTTTACAAACAGGAAATATGGATTATGCCTGGGAATACAGATCTGTAGCAGTACAGCATAATCTAAAATATATTGAACTGCCTGATGAAATAAATCTTGGCAATTATGAGTATGATGATTTTTACTCCCAGGCAGTTGTTCCAGTAACAGGGAAAAAACCTGGAACAACAATGGACATGGTAGGAGGCTCTATAACCTATGGAATCACTCTTATTAAAGATGCTCCAAACAAAGAAGCAGCTATAGCATTTTTAAAATTTATGCTCGATAAAAAAGGTGGTCTAAAAATACTTGATAATCAGGGTCAGCCTCCCTTTGTACCATGCAGAGTTCCCTCTGAAGATATGAAGAAAATGCTTCCTGAGCAGATTCAAAAACTGGTTACAGTAAAAAACTAATAGTTTAATAATCAAAACCCTCTAAATCTTCTTTATAGAAGACTTGGAGGGTTTCTTCACATTTAAGGAAATAACACATATAATGACAGGCATTATTCAAAAAAGAGGACTTTTCTTTTTTCTATTTCTCAGCAGCGGACTTTTGATGCTTACTTTTATAGTATTGCCCCTTGTCCAGTTAATGTTCGCTCCTTCATATGAGATGATGAAAATAACCATAATGGACAAGGATGTTCTTCGAGCCATATGGCTAAGTATTTATACAGCACTATCAGCTGCATTAATTGCCTTTATCTTTGGTACACCCCTGGCTTACCTCCTTGCAAGAACAGATTTCAAAGGAAAAAGACTTATTGAAAGCATAATTGACCTTCCAATAGTAATTCCTCACCCTGTTGTGGGAATAGCTATTTTAGGTATAGTTGGGAAAAATCACTGGATAGGCAAAATTCTTGGAGAGCTTGGCATCAGAATAATGGGAAGCCCTGCAGGTATAATCACAGTCCTGACTTTTGTGGGTCTCCCCTTTTACATAAACACTGTTAAGGAAGGATTTGAAAACATTTCTCCCAGACTTGAAAATGTATCACGCAGCCTTGGTGCGTCCATGTCTGAAACTTTTTTCAGAGTAACCTTTCCCCTTGCATGGAGAAGCATGCTTACAGGAATACTAATGTGCACAGCCAGAGCAATCAGTGAATTTGGTGCTGTAGTTGTTGTTGCCTATCATCCCATGATAGCACCGGTTCTTATATACGAAAGATTTGAATCATTCGGATTAAAGTATTCCCAGCCTATATCAGTATGGCTTGTTTTTATATGCCTCACCCTTTTTCTTGCTCTTA
>CAYTLM010000058.1:0-10123 GCA_964438485.1 uncultured Leptospirales bacterium
AGAAGTGAAGAATAAGGAAGTTTTCCTTAAAAGCCTGGCTTCTTCCTTCTGCCATGTTAGCAATTGGAAGGCCTGATGTGTTAGATGCTATAATAGCACCTGGCTTCATTATTTTTTCAATTCTTGAGAAAAGATCCTGTTTGATTTTTAGATTTTCAACAACAACTTCAAAGATAATGTCAGCATCTTTAAGTTTGTCAAAATCATCTGTGAGGTTGCCTGTTTCAATAAGGCGTAGATCCTTTGCCTTGTCCATGAATGCTGCAGGTCTTGCTTTTTCCTGTGCCTGGAGTCCAGCTGCAACAATTCTGTTTTTCGCCGCTTTGTCATTCTTTTCTGCATCTGTGAGATCAAATGGAGCGATGTCTAACAATAAAGTTTTGATGCCAGCACTAGCACAAAGTGCAGCTATACCGCCTCCCATGATACCAGAGCCGATAACGGCTACTTTTTCGATCCTTCTAGTCATAAAAACCTCCTGTGAAAGTCTAGTGATAAACAATTTTTGTTTATAAGGTTGTGTGAGAAAGATTAATTCTTTTAATACATTTTATATCAGATCTATAAATTGCAAATGAGCCTTGCCGGTATAACTGGCATTATAGTCCTGATACTAACTCTGTATTTCATATGAAACTCAACACACATGCAATTACTATTTCATTTAAAATTAATGTCAATATGAATAACTTCTAAAATTGAAAAATAGATAAAATTTTTCGATTTGTATCTTTATAATTTAATAGTAATTTACCTGTATAGCTGTTATATTTCTAATCTTTTCATGCTCTATCTATTTTTTATGCTCATTATTCTTTGTATATGAATTATGATGTGTTTTGTTCGGTTTTTTTTACCAGGCAGAGGCCTGTCGCCTTTAGAGTCACTCATGTTTTTCTCGCATTAGCTCTATTGTTGAGTGTTTTTGTTTTGCAGAGTAAATAATTTTCTTGAACTATACAATCTGATTTTATAATAAGTTATTAATCTGCCTTATTCGTTTTTAATGTTTTTTTTCAACAGATTTTTAATTTTTGCTGGAAAATACATTAGATTGATATAGTTTGAATTTCCGTTTTTATAGATTTAATTATTAAATTTCAGAACATGGAGCAGAAAATATGAAAGTTGGTGTTAAAGCAGACGTAAACATGAAAAAAGAAAGGGGAGCAATAGCGGTTTTTTTTGATGAGGAAACAAGGGATGCTATTATTGAAGGAAGATATAAGGAGGCAGATTATATTGAAGAACTTGATTTTGATTCCATAAACTGCGCTTCAGAGGAAATTTTTTATGCTGCACTGAAAAACAGCCCAAATGTTATTGTCTGCGGATTGGGTAAAAGAGACAAAATTACAGAAGAATCCTTGAGAAATGCAGCAGCAGGGGCTGTTCTTTTTGCATCATCCAAAAAGATTACAGAGCTCATGGTAGCTTCACCTGATATTGAAACAATGGAAAGAGATAATTCTTTCAGATCTATTGCTGAGGGCATACTTCTTGCCAACTATAGCTTTAATAAATACAAGTCTGATAAGGAAAAATTCCGAATTATAGAAAAAATTGAATTTTTAACAGAGTTCCCATCTGCCCCATCTATTCTTGAAGAAGTAGAAGCAATAGCTATAAATACGCATCTTTGCAGGGATCTGGTAAATGATACAGCTGATGAGGTTAATCCTGCGTCCTTTGCAAAGCTTGCCAGTTCAACAGCTAAAAAGGCTGGAATAAAATGCACTATTCTTGATAAAAAGAAGATAGAGAAGAAAAAGATGGGCTTGCTCCTTGCTGTGAACAGGGGAGCTGCTGTTCCTGTTCAGGTTGTTGTGCTTGAATATAGGGGTGATAAAAAAAGTAAAAAGCTTTTTGGCCTGGTTGGCAAGGGCATAACCTTTGATTCAGGAGGAATGAATATAAAGCCTTCCGGCTCAATGGAAACAATGCGCATGGACATGGCAGGTGCTGCTGCTGTGCTTTACACCATGAAAACCCTGGCAGAGTTAAAGGTAAAGAAAAATGTAACTGCTCTAATTCCTCTTACTGAAAATATGGTTAGCAGCACTTCATACAGGCCTGGGGATATATTTACATCCTATAGCGGTAAAACAGTTGAAATAGGAAATACTGATGCTGAGGGGCGACTTATACTTGCAGATGCGCTTGCTTTTATGGAAAAGGAAATTAAGCCTGATGTGATAATTGACATTGCCACACTCACAGGTGCATGTGTGGTTACTTTTGGAGAAACAGTTGCAGCCTATCTGTCTACTGATGATTCAATTGCGGGTATTATAGAAGAAGCTGCAAAGGAAACAGGTGAAAAGCTCTGGAGACTTCCTTTTTATGACGATTATGATGACAGGATGAAGTCAGAAGCTGCGGATTTAAATAATATATCTACAGAGAAAAATGCAGGTACAATTTCAGGCGCAGTATTTCTCAGGAGTTTTGTTGAAAAAACAAAGTGGGCTCATATTGACATTGCTGGAACAGCCTGGTATTCAAAGCAGAGAGGCTACAGGCCTAAAAACGCAACCGGCTATGGTGTACGCCTTCTTGTTGATGTGATTAGAAAGTGGGGCTAATTGTTTAAAGCTTTTGCCCGGGGCGGGAATTGAACCCGCACGGACACGTTGGTCCAAGGGATTTTAAGTCCCTTGTGTCTACCAGATTCCACCACCCGGGCGATGCTGCTTTAAAAAGACTATGAGGCGCCGAGCGGATTCGAACCGCTGAATAAAGGTTTTGCAGACCTCTCCCTTAGCCACTTGGGCACGGCGCCATTTGCATAATCCATATATTTTGTGTTAATACTGTTGTCAAGATTAAATTTTTATTAAAATATTAAAACCGGAGAATCACAAAAGAGGGGACTATAGTTGAAATATATAGCAGATTTTCATATTCATTCACACTTTTCCATTGCTACAAGTAAAACACTTGTGCCAGAGCACCTGGAATACTGGGCCAGAATTAAAGGAATTAATTTAATAGGAACCGGGGACTGTATTCATGCAGGCTGGCTTGCAGAAATTAAGGAGAAGATGGAGCCTTGCGGAAATGGACTTCTCAGGCTTAAAAAAGAGTACCGCCTTCCTGAATCTGTTGCATTAAAGCACGAAAATATTCCTGATGAGGTTTACTTTATGCTTACAGGGGAGTTGAGCAGTATATATAAAAAAGACGGGAAAGTGCGTAAGGTGCATAACATTACAGTTTTTCCTGATTTTGAATCCCTTGAGTCTGTGCAGAAAAAACTGGATAAAAAATGCAATATAAGGTCAGATGGCAGACCTATACTTGGAATCGATTCTAAAACCATTCTGGAAATGGTCATTTCTTCTGCTGACAGAGCTTTTGTAATCCCTGCTCATATATGGACTCCATGGTTTTCTGTGCTTGGAGAAAAATCCGGTTTTGATTCAATAGATGAGTGTTATGAGGATTTAACGCCTCATATTTTCGCTTTGGAAACCGGGCTTTCATCTGATCCGTCCATGAACAGGGCATGCAGCTTTCTTGACAGGTTTCGTCTTGTTTCAAATTCAGATGCACATTCGCCAGGGAAGCTTGGCAGGGAGGCTAATCTTTTTAATGCTGAATTGAGCTATGCTGGATTTTACGAGGCACTCAAATTTGACAGGGGATTTGAGGGTACTGTGGAGTTTTTCCCTAATGAAGGGAAATATTTTCTGGATGGCCACAGAAAGTGTGGTATAGCATGGAGCCCTGCTGAAACAAAAAAGCATAAAGGAATATGTCCTGTGTGCAACAGCCCTGTTACGCAGGGAGTGCTGCATCGTATTGCTGATTTAGCTGACAGGGATATGAGTGAAGTTGAAGCTATTGAAAATTTTTATTCAATAACCCAGCTTCCTGATCTGCTTGCTGAAATAGCAGGGATAAAAAACAGTTCAGCAGCAAAAGTTACAAATGAGTATTTTCGTTTAATAAAAGCCCTTGGTTCCGAGTTTTATATCCTTCTTTACGCAGATTATGATGAGTTAAGGGACAGGGGTGGTGAAATTTTCGCTGAGGGCATAAGGAGGCTTAGAAGCGGAGAGGTTCATGTGGAAGATGGTTTTGATGGACAGTTTGGTACTATTAAGGTTTTTTCAGAGGATGAATTAAAAGGCTCTGGGAAAAAATAATTTTTTTTAAAAAATCTGTTGTTTCAGGCAGAGGAGTTTTCTCTGAATTTATCAATTCCTTTTAATACTTTTTCCTTAACCTCATTTGGTGTCAGTTCAATATGCTGGAAAAAATAATCAGGTGCTTGTGAGTAAAACTCCATCCTTTCTCTTTTTGTTGGATGAAGAAATGACAGGTATGTAGAATGAAGAAGAATTTTATCCTCACCCGTATTATGTGCAGCATTGTATTTTTTATCTCCATAAACAGGCTCACCCAAAAATGAAAGCTGTGCCCTTATCTGGTGCTTTCTTCCTGTGCCCAGGCATATAAGGTTTAACCTGGAATTTTCTGTTTCAGAAATAATAAACCGGTGCATCAGGGCGTATTGTGCATTATCTGTATTTTGTTTATCAATAAATGTTTTGTCTTTAACTCTTTTAAGGAAAGATTCATGCTTTGTCCATTTGTTGCTGTTTGCAGGTTGCGCTTTAATATTTTTTTTCTCTGTAATAGCAATATAAAATTTTTCAATATTCTGTTTTAAAAATTCAGAGTGAAGTCTTTTTGCTGCTTTGGATGTTCGGGCAAAGACCATGACTCCTGAAACGTGTCTGTCCAGTCTGTGAACCAGACCAAGGAATACATCGCCTGGTTTATTGTATTTTAATTTAATATACTGTTTAAGCTCTTCATAGATAGATGGCCTCTTTGTTGAGTCACCCTGGCTCAGGAGTCCGGCAGGTTTGTTCAACACTATTATGTGGTTGTCTTCATAGAGGATTGTTGCTTCATTCATTCTTTAATAAGGCAGGTGAGTATATTTTTTGTAAAGATTTATTCATCTTTTAGAATTTTTTTGGCTTATATTGAGTTATTGAGAAATTAAGAAGTTTCATTCTCTTTTTTTAGACCCCATCTCCCTAACCCTCTTCAGCAAAGGGCTTACTTCTTCCCACTTCTTTCAATGATCAATAACATCGGTTAAGCCCCCGGCGGAATGAGTTTTTTTCACCAGGAAATTCTTTTCCGCCGCCCCCAGAGGGGGCTAATTAACTTTTTTATAGTTTTTTTACTTAATTTATACAGCATTAGTATTAAGAAAGTATCAATATTAACAGGAGTTTATTTATCCCCCTCCGGGGGAAGTCGAAATAGGTTTATTTAGCATGTCGGGTTAATCGACTGGGGGGCAGAGAGAATAATTGTGAGAAGAAGTGAGCCATGTGGAGAGGCAGGCTCTTTTCGGCACGTCCTGTGCCTGAGCCTGCATCAACCTCATCCTGAGAACGCGGCGCGGCAGAGCCGGGGTGAGGTCAATAAATTTTATTCATCTTTTAGAATTTTTTTAATATAAAATAAAATTTGCTTGCATTATAATCCCCATAATTAATTATAACGATCGTTTTAAGCGAGCGTGGTGGAACTGGCAGACACGCTAGACTTAGGATCTAGTGCCGAAAGGTGTGGGGGTTCGATTCCCTTCGCTCGCAAGAACAAGCGGGAATAACTCAGTGGTAGAGTGCAACCTTGCCAAGGTTGACGTCGCGGGTTCGAATCCCGTTTCCCGCTCATAAAAAAGACTGCTTAAAAAGCAGTCTTTTGTTTTTTAAATCCCTGCTTTTTTTAAAAATTCAAAATGATTCTTTTTTTATATTCTCCTGTATTGCATACTAATCAGGGCATAAAAAGGACATAATCGGAAAAAATGTTTGACTCATATACTTATAATTAATTTATAGTGTTAGCTACATATATTTATATATATTGATGAAAATATATCCTGAAATTGTTTTTTTGTTTAAAATGAAAACGAAATAGATATTAATTTAAGTTACATTATTAAAAAAGAGGTATGGTGCATTGAATATTATAAGTGAAAAAAAGCATGAAAATGCTATAGTTGAGCTTGAGATTGAAATACCTGTAGAAGAAGTTGAACTTGAATATAAGGCTGTTTTTGAAAAAATAAAAAAAACCGTAAAAATTGACGGCTTTAGAAAGGGAAAGGCCCCTGTTCAAATGATTGAAGCAAGGTTTAGGGAATATGCTGATGAAGAGGTAGCGGAAAATCTTGCAAAAAACACGGTTTTTGAAGCTGTAAGAGAAAAAGAACTTATCCCCATAATTGAGCCTAGATTCCATTATGATAAAGTGTCAAGAAATGAACCCTTTAAATATAAAGCTTTTCTTGAGCTTATGCCAACAGTTGAGTTAGGTGAATATAAAGGCCTTAAGGTAGAGGAAGCTGCTTGTGAAATAACAGAGGCTGATCTTAAAGGTGAAATTGATATAATAAGGGAACGTACTGCCTCTACAGAGCTTTTAACTGATTCTGAAGCAAAAGTTGAAAATGGAAATCTTGTAAAGTTTATGCTTAAAAGAATTGATAATGTTGAGCCAGACCGGATTGAAGGCGTTGAGTACAGGGAGTATTCAATTGTTGTAGGCAAAAGCAAGGATGATTATACCCTTGATAAATATCTTCCAGGAATGAAAGTTCATGAAGAGAAAAAAGTTACAATCGACTATCCTGAATCATATTATGTAAAGGATTTAGCAGGTATTTCTGTTACATATATGTTTAAAGTGGTGGAAATAAGCACTATAACTCTGCCTGAGCTTAATGATGAGTTTGCCAAAGAATCAGGTTATGAATCTCTTGAAGATATGAACAATAAAACCAGGGAGTATCTTTCAAATTTTACTAATAATCGAATATCTTCAGATGTAAGAAATGCTCTGATTGAACAAATTGTGCAGACCAGTACTTTTGATATACCGGAAAGCATGGTGTTTAATGAAATGTACACAATTTTTGAAAAGACTCAGGAAAGAGTGGGGTATAGGGCGGAAAATATTGATGACTTTGCCCGGGTTGTTGGTATTGATCCTGAAGAATTCAGGAATCAGATGAAAGAGGATGCTTTGAAAACTATCAGGAATACCCTTATTTTGTCAGAAATATCAAAACAGGAAGAAATAGAAGTTACAGAAGATAAGTATAAGGAAGTGCTTGAAAAACTCTCTAAATCCATGGGACAGAGTATAGAGGAAATAGAAAAAATTGTTCAGGAAAATAATAGCAGATCATCTCTTGAAAATGATATACGTCTTGAAAGTACCATGGACTTTATATATGAAAATGCTGAAATAACCAAATTGAAGCCGGTTCCTCTTGAGGAATTTGCGCGGAAAAAGATGGGGAATTAGTGTTTTTTAAATTAATTGATTAAAATTCAATTTAATTTAACAGTAAGACCGATAAAATTACTAATAGATATTGAGGGCAATGTGTGTGTTCCCATCCGTTTTGAAATTTAATAATTGAGGTAGTAATAAATGAGTCTCGTACCTATAGTTGTAGAACAGACAAGCAGGGGCGAACGTTCCTATGATATTTTTTCAAGACTTTTAAAAGACAGGATAATTTTTCTTGGTGAACCCATTGAGGATCATGTGTCCAGTCTTGTAATAGCACAGCTTCTTTTTCTTGAGGCTGAAGATCCAGACAAAGATATATTTTTGTACATAAATTCTCCAGGCGGAGTTGTAACTTCAGGGCTTGCAATATACGATACAATGCAGTATATTAAAGCAGATGTGGCTACAATCTGTATAGGTCAGGCTGCTTCCATGGGTTCCTTGCTTCTTATGGCAGGTGCACCAGGGAAAAGATCAGCCCTTCCTAATTCAAGAATTATGATTCATCAGCCTTCAGCAGGTTTTCAGGGTCAGGCATCTGATATTGAAATACATGCAAGAGAGATAGGCAAGGTTAAAAAAACCCTTAATGAGATATATGCAAAACATACAGGTCGTAAGATTGACCTTATTGAAAAGGATATGGATCGTGATAATTTTATGACTGCCCAGGAAGCTGTTGCTTACGGGTTGATTGACAAAGTTGTTGAAAGAGTGGAAGTTCAGGAGAAATCATGACTGTGAAAAAAAAGGATCAGCAGGAAAGTTCGCTTTTGTGCTCTTTTTGCGGCAAAAGCCAGGAAGTTGTGAAAAAGCTCGTTGCAGGTCCGGATGTTTATATCTGCGATGAATGTATAGATCTTTGTAATGAAATTCTGGTTGAGGAAGCAGGGAATGAATTTGAAAATAACTTTGAATCTCTTCCCAGACCTCGTGATATAAAAGAGGTTCTTGATCAGTATGTAGTAGGGCAGGATGATGCCAAAAAAATTCTTGCTGTAGCAGTTTATAATCATTACAAAAGAATTTTCTCAAACAAGAATTTAAACAAAAATGATGTTGAGCTTGAAAAAAGCAATATACTCCTTGCAGGACCCACAGGTTCAGGAAAAACACTTCTTGCCCAGACCCTTGCAAAATTTCTCAAAGTTCCCTTTGCCATTGCTGATGCAACTTCATTAACTGAAGCCGGCTATGTTGGTGAAGATGTTGAAAATATCCTCCTAAGGCTTATACAGAATGCTGACGGGGATATTAAAAAAGCTGAAATAGGAATAATCTATATAGACGAGATTGATAAAGTTTCAAGGAAGTCTGAAAATCCTTCAATAACAAGGGATGTTTCAGGTGAAGGTGTACAGCAGGCACTTTTAAAAATGATTGAAGGAACAACTGCAAATGTGCCGCCTCAGGGTGGCAGAAAGCATCCTCACCAGGAATTTCTTCTTATAGATACAAAGAATATACTTTTTGTACTAGGCGGGGCTTTTATAGGCCTTGATAAAATTGTACAGGCAAGAATAGGAAATAAGGCAATGGGTTTTGGTGCCAAAATCCAGTCCCATAAGGAATTAGAAGAAATTGATATAGCGCAGCATCTGTCACCTGAGGATTTTATCAGGTACGGGCTTATCCCTGAATTTGTAGGGCGTGTACCTGTTATTGCCCATCTTCAGGAACTTGACAGGGAAGCGCTTATTAAAATTTTGCGAGAACCGAAAAATGCCCTGGTAAAACAGTATCAGAAAATATTTTCTTTTGAAGATATAGAGCTGGAGTTTGAAGAGGATGCAATTGTTGAAATTGCTAATATAGCAATGGAAAGAAAAACCGGCGCAAGGGGGCTTCGATCTGTACTTGAAACCCTTATGCTTGATCTGATGTACAATATCCCATCAGACAGTGCTATTCAAAAGGTAATAATTACAAAAGATATGGTTTTAAACAAGAAAGCTCCTGTTATTAAGTATAATAAAAAGGAAAAAACAGCTTAGCCATATTTTCAGAGGAGATAATGACAAATAAAGAAATAAATTTTAATAAAAAATACCCTCTTTTGCCATTAAGAGATGTAGTGGTTTTCCCTTACATGGTAATACCTCTTTTTGTAGGGAGAGATAGATCAGTAGGTGCTCTTGATGCTGCAATGAAGGACGAGCGTCTTATTATTCTTCTTACCCAGGTGGATGCCCAGAATTCCTCTCCAGACAGGGAAGACCTTTATGAAGTGGGAACTGTTGCAGAGATACTTCAGCTTTTGAAGCTTCCTGATGGAACAATAAAGGTGCTTGTTGAGGGAATTTCCAGGTGTTATATTTCTGATTATGAAGATAAGGATTCCCATGTGGAAATAGGGATAAAAAGGATTGAGAGGCAGATAGAGCCAGGTCCTGATGATGCCGGATACAGACGTACGCTTCTTAGCGTTTTTGAAAAGTATATAAAGCTTAATAAAAAGGTTCCAAAAGAGGCCTTGATTTCAGCAGAAAGCATTGATGATATATCACAGCTCACTGATGTTGTTGCTGCACACATTGAAATGCGTGTTGAATACAAGCAGTCTCTCCTTGATCTTGGAAATCCCATTGAGAGGATTAGCCGTTTGATTGAGCTTATTAGCGGCGAAGTAGAGGTTATACACATAGAGAGAAAAATCCAGGGTCAGGTTCGCAAGCAGATGGAAAAGAACCAGAAGGATTACTATCTCACTGAACAGATGAAAGTGATTAGAAAAGAGCCAGGTCCTGATGATGCCGGATACAGACGTACGCTTCTTAGCGTTTTTGAA
>CAYTLM010000058.1:10223-11646 GCA_964438485.1 uncultured Leptospirales bacterium
AAGAACCAGAAGGATTACTATCTCACTGAACAGATGAAAGTGATTAGAAAAGAGCTTGGCCAGGGTGATGGGGAAGTTGACGAAATAGCAGAGCTGAAAAAAAGCATTGAAGAAGCAGGAATGAGTGAAGAGGCTGCCACAAAGGCACAGCAGGAGCTGAAACGCCTTGAAAAGATGCCTCCAATGTCAGCTGAATCAGCTATTGTCAGAACCTATATAGAATGGCTAAGGGACGTGCCCTGGCATGAAAAAACAGAGGATATTAAAAAAATTGATGAAGCCTTTGCTATTCTCAACGAGGATCATTATGGCCTTGAAGAGGTCAAAGAAAGAATAATTGAATATATAGCTGTAACAAAACTTTCCAAAAAGCTTAAAGGTCCCATACTCTGTTTTGTGGGTCCTCCAGGTGTTGGTAAAACATCCCTGGGTCGTTCAGTTGCACGTGCACTTAATAGAAAATTTGTGCGCATGTCCCTTGGAGGAGTAAGGGATGAGGCGGAAATAAGGGGACACAGAAGAACCTATATAGGAGCTCTTCCAGGTCGCATAATCCAGATGATGAAAAAATCCGGAACAGTAAATCCTGTTATACTTCTTGATGAAATAGATAAAATGTCCATGGATTTTAGAGGAGATCCCTCATCAGCTTTACTTGAGGTGCTTGATCCTGAACAGAACAACTCCTTTGTTGATCATTATATGGAAGTTGCCTATAACCTTTCAGATGTAATGTTTATTACAACTGCAAATGTTCAGCATAATATACCGCTTCCACTTCAGGATAGAATGGAAATTATAGAGCTTTCAAGTTATACTGAACCTGAAAAGCTTCGCATAGCAATTGATTTTCTTCTTAATAAGCAGATTGAAGAGAATGGGCTTAAGCCTGAAAATATTGATTTTTCTGAAGATGCAATGCTTTTCCTTATAAGACACTATACCCGTGAAGCTGGAGTAAGGAATCTTGAGAGAGTGATTGCAAAGGTGTGCAGAAAAGTGGCGCGTGAAGCTGTTGAGAATGACAGCAGCTTTAAAAAGGTAATTGATGAAGAGGTTATACAGAAATATCTTGGGCCTATAAAATATAAGTATGGCGTAAAGGAAGAAGAAAGTGAAGTTGGCTTTGCAACAGGATTAGCCTGGACAGAAGTTGGCGGAGAAATACTTAATATTGAAGCTTCTCTTATAAAGGGGAAGGGTGATCTTAAGCTCACAGGAAAACTTGGTGAGGTAATGCAGGAATCTGCACAAGCTGCTTATACCTATATAAGGGCTAATCAGCAGTTTTTTAATATAGAAGAGGATGTGTTCAAAAAATTTGATATACACCTCCATGTTCCAGAGGGCGCTATTCCAAAGGACGGGCCTTCTGCAGGAATTACTATGGCAACAGTAATGGCATCGCTTTATAGTAAAATTC
>CAYTLM010000059.1:0-11593 GCA_964438485.1 uncultured Leptospirales bacterium
CATTATAGTAAAGCTTCATTCCGTAAAGCTGATAATAATCCTCTAAAAAATGGGGATGGGTGTATTGATGCATCCTTATTCTGGGAATATAATCTGAAAAGGGAACATATTTATCCTTATCCTCTGTGAAGTATTGGTACTGATAATCTTCAGCTCCTATTTTTGGTGCAAAAACAGCGATTAATAAGATAAGGATTATTATAGATATTGATTTTTTTTTCATATTGTATTTGTACTTTTTGATGAGTATTTATGGAGATTATCGGTAAAAAACATATAAGGGGATAAACTTTTTATATAATTATATAGAAGAGATTATGTTGAAAATTTTTAAATACAAATAAATATTGAATATCAGCCTGCTCTGGTAGTTTAAACAGGCTGATATTTCAGGAGAGCTATTTTGCTTTTTTATTAATATCCGGTGAAATGATTCTCTGTGACATCTTTATATGGCAAAGCCGATCCCTAAATAAAGATTTATTCCTGTTAAACCTGCATCAACTTTTCGTTTGATGCCACCATCCTCAAATTCTTTAAACTTTACATATTTTGCTCTTATGCCACCGGTTAGAGAAAGAGCTCCAATGAGATAGGTATAATCTGCTTTTATATGATAGCCCAGGGCAGTAGTATCACCAAGGAATGATGGTTCATCTATTGATGGTGGAGTTGGCTCATTATTCATGCCTTCCATATCCATGAATGCGAAATAATATGCTACACCTCCACCAACTGTAAAAAAGCTTTTTTCACTTAATGGTGCAACATAGTAAAGCGTTGCTGCTAAGGGAATAGTCATTAGGGATGCTGTGCATTCAATTTTATCACTATAGTAAGGACTTGTAACATCATATTTCCCTTTAGCAATATTAAACCCTGTGCCAAGCCCCAAGCCCCAATTTTTTGATGAGAAGAAACGGAATTCAAGATCAAGACCAGCATTGATGTTTGCATTGCTGTCTTTTTTAGAACTGAAACCCTGAGGCTTTCCAATTGAACCAAGTAATGTATTATATTGCTCAACCTGGTCATCAGCTACGTATTTCACCCAGTCATTCATTTCTTTAATTAGAAGCATATCCCAGATTGCCTGAAAGAAGCAGCTGAAATGAGGGAAGGGTGAAATTCTTTGTTGTTTCCTGATTTGTTGTTTCCTGAGCAGAAAGATTTTGAAATGCTGATGAAACTATTATAGCATTTACCATGAGAAAATAAAAAATTTTTTTCATTTTAAAACATCTCCTTAAAATTATAAATATTTTTAAATTTTTTATGATCGGGACTGCACAGATTTTGGCGCTTAAGAAAAGCGAAGGAAGTACAATATCGATCAATATATATACGTTTTTTGATCGATTTTTTTTGAATTTTTTTTAAAAAAAGAAAATTTTTTTAAAAAACAGGGTAAAAGAAGGTTATTTTTTTTTGGCTAAGAGGCATGTAATAAAAGGTTCTAATTAGTGATTAGAATTTCAGGAATGAAACAGGGCTGAAATTTTTGCAATTATGTGGTTAAATTATTTCTTTGCCAATGAGTCCTGGATCGTGGGAGAAGATTTTAATTTCTTCTTTTTCAGTATCAGGGCTGGTTTTCATATCCTTATCTATGCTGTCAGGGCATATAAAAACAGGCTGATTTTTAAGCCATTCTTTTAATATGGAAGCAGATTTATCCAGCCAGTAAAAGCGGTCTCCATCACCTGATCTGAATTCTGCCCACTGTTCATCAGGTATGAGTGTCCAGAGCCATTCATATGAAAAAGGGGAGTCTCCAATAAGTGTTATGATTTTATCTGCTGTTTTTATTTCAATAGACTGATGTCCTGCAGTATGCCCTGATGAGGGAATGAGTTTAAGCCCTGGCCTTAATTCGCAAGTCCCTTGCACAAGGCGGAATCTGCTTAATGAATCAAGCCAGTGAGAGGGGCTGTAGGAGGTTTCTTCGTTTTCCCGCAGATTAAAAAGTCCTTCTATTTCGGCTTTTTGTACAAATATATCCGCTTTAGGGAAAAGGCCTATATTTGCAGAGTGATCCCAGTGAAGGTGTGTCTGTATAACAGTTTTAATATCCAAAGGGGTAAATCCGAATTTTTTTAAATTATATTCCAGGTGGTGCTCTTCTTTTTTAATGCCTGCTGAGTCAGATCCGGGAATTTTATTTATATCAAACCCTGTATCAACAAGTACGGGTATATTGTTTTCATCTATTATAAGGAAAGAGAAGTTGGGAATATTCTCAACCTTGGGGAATTTAACATCACCTTTACTGGAAAATGAAACAGTAAAAAAACCATTAAGAAGCGGGTGTACTTTATAATTCAATTTTTATATCCCTGTGGAGTATTTATATGTATTGATATTTACTCTTAATGAATTCTCAAGTACTTATTTAAAAAAAGTGAATTTATTCTATTTGACACTTTAATCTTCTTTGAGATGATTTTAAATATTTCCTCAGCAATTCAGAGAGGTTGGTAAATGCCAGGTATATACACACATAATGTGATTTTTAAAAGAGCTCTTGAAACTGTTTCAAAAAAAAGTTCCTCTTCTTATCTTTTTAAGTCAATTGTTTCCCTTTTTAATTCACCGGAACATATGAAAGCCGGTTTGTTTGGCAGTATAGGTCCTAATATTTTTGATTACATGAGCATTAGGCAAAAAGGTGCAAACTACGGGAATGATATTGTCTTTGCTCTTCATAATGACAAAGGTTATGTTTATGCTGAAAAATTAATTGATATTATAAAGGATTATAAGGATAGCAGGAATGAGTGGGCAGCTTCACAAAGGGCTTATATTATGGGCTATGTTTCTCACATAATTGCAGATTCTATTATTCACCCATTTGTTTTTTATTTCTCAGGGTTCCCATCTGCCTGGACAAAAAAGGATATAATTGTTTCAAGAAAATCAAATTTACTGTTCCAGTATAATATTGATAACTATTTTCTTTATAAGGATGAAGGGGGCGAAAATCCTGATGTTGATGAAATGCTCCCTTGTGTTGCAGATGGGAAAAGGCTGTCTCTTGAGCTGTCTGTGAAAACCCTCATACTCCAGGGGTTAAAAGAGTTTGACAGCAATCTTTTTAACAAACAATTTAAAAAGCTTTCCGGGATTGAGATTGATGGTTCTATTGGACATGTGCCAGCTTTAGACAGGATTCCTTCCAATATTAAACTATGTTACAGGCTTAAAAGAACAGAAAATATTCGTTTGAAAAGGTTTATGGATAAAATCAATGAATATCCCTTTCTTTATAGTGATTTTTTTGTAAGGTATCCTGGTTTTAAGAGGGTTGATGATGACGCTCTTAATCTGCATCAGGGGAGATGGCAGTATCCTGCTGGTCAAAAGGGTTTAAGATATGAATCAGTGCTTCATTTGATAAAAACCGCTGTTGAAAAAACAGTTGATGCCTGGAAAGAAATAGAAAGCATAGCTTATGGGAATAAAAATGTAGATATAAAACCCTATACTGATCTTAATGCCTATACCGGGGAAAAGGATACTGGATTGAGGGATATGAAAATAAAGGATGTGATAAGGCTTAGGATATAAAAAACACTTGAAATTAATACTTCATATCTGATAATGACGCCTGTAAGAGTGGCAGAGCCACTCTTTTTTTATAAATGGTCTGGTCTATGATAAAAGATGAAATTAACAGAGTTATTGCGGAATCTGCCTTAAAACTCGGTTATCATGTGTATGAGTCCTCTATAAACTTAAAAGAGGGTCGCGCAACAGTTACAGTGAAAATAGACAGTCTTAATGGAATATCTCATTATGATTGTCAGCTCTATAGTGATGAGCTTGGTTTCAGGCTTGATGAAAAAAATCTGCTCTCCGGATATTCCCTTGAAATCTCTTCTCCCGGACTTGATCGAAAGCTTAGAAATGCTGATGAATTTATAAGGTTTATTGGCGCACCAGCAAAAATAGTTTATGATGAGGATGGCGTTAGAAAGATTTTAAAGGGACTTATAAAGGATGCTGGTGAGGCAGATGTTGAAATTAGCGATGAAAAAAGCATAGTTATACAAGTGAAATACAAGAATATAATAAATGCGAATTTAGATTACTAAAGGTTTAGAAAGATGAGCAATAATTTTTTTGAAGCCCTTCATCAGATAGCAAAGGATAAGGGGATACCCAGGGAAGAGATTGAACTTATAGTGGAATCTGCTATGCTTTCAGCTTACAAAAAGCAGTATGGCTCTGCTGATAGTGTTAAGGTTGAGTTTGATCGGGACAATAATACTGTAATGCTTGTGAGCAAAAAAATGGTGGTTCGAAAGCCGGCTAATCTGGCAGAAGAGATCGCCTATGACAAGGCAATAAAAATTAAAAAAGATGTAAGTCTTGGTGATGACATATATGTTGAAGAGAATCCTTTTGAATCTTTTGGACGTATTGCAGCACAAACTGCCAAGCAGGTAATTATCCAGAAGATAAAAGAGTCTGAAAAAAATATAATTTTTAATGAATTTAGTGTAAGAGAAGGTGAGCTCATCAATGGGTATTTGCAGCGTAAAACCAGGGATAACCTTTTCGTTGATTTAGGAAGAACTGAAGGGGTGCTGCCTGTAAGGGAACAGTCTCCTTTGGAGCGCTATAAAATAGGCGATAGAATTAAAGCTGTTATTCTTGCTGTTCGAAAAAGTACAAAGGGATCAGATGTAATTCTTTCCAGGGCTCATCCTTCTTTTGTGGAAAGGCTTTTTGAAATGGAAATTCCTGAAGTTTATGACGGTATTGTCCGGATAGTTAAGATTGTAAGAGAGCCCGGAATGAGGACAAAGGTTGCTGTTTATAGTGACAGGGATGATGTTGATCCTGTTGGGGCTTGTGTTGGTATGAAGGGAATAAGAATACAGTCCATTGTACGGGAGATGGAAGGCGAGAAAATAGATATTGTTCAGTATTATGATGACAAAATTGTTATGGCTGCAAATTCATTAACTCCGGCAAGGGTTAAAGAGGTTGTTGGTACTTCCAGCGGTGGTGTTATTGCTGTTGTTGATAATGATCAGTATTCGCTTGCTGTTGGCCGATCCGGACATAATGTAAGGCTTGCATCTAAACTTTGTGGATTTGAGATTGATATAAAAACGGAGGAATCCTACCAGGAATTCCTTACTACAAGTGATTCAAGATCTGTCGTTGACCAGCTTTTTTCAACTGATGAACTTGATGAGACACCTCTTGAAGAGCTTGCTGACCTTGAGCCAAGGGTTATTAAAATGCTTGAAAAAACAGGTATTTTTTCTGTAGAGGAACTTGTAGAGAAATCTTTTGATGACCTTGTAAAAGTTGAAGGTATTGGAGATAAGACAGCACAGAAAATTCTTGATATTCTTGCAGATGTGGTTGATTTTGAAGATGAAGATCTGCATGATGATGAATATCCGGAAAACAAAGAAGAATAAAATTTAATGATCAGGATTTTACATGAAAGCTATTGACGTTGCTACAAAGAACCATATTACTGTTGATGATGTTATTGAGATATGCCGTGCAATAAGTATCCCCTGTGAAGGTGGTGATTCCGAACTTGCTGAAAATGATGTTTTTCTTGTAGAAAGAAGAATTGAAGTTATTAAAAAGAAAAAACAGGAAGAGGCGGAAAAAGCCAGAAAAACCAGAAAGGTTAAACTTAAAAAAAGGGTTAATGTTTCCAATGATATTAAAAAAATAAAAGGCATTGAAATAACTGAAACAAAAAGTGATGTTGAAAAAGAAGATGATAGCAATGATGAAGTTATTAGCGATAAGGGTGTAGAGTCCATAGCTAAAAAAGAAGATGATAGTAGTAAGGTATTTGAAAAAAAAGAAGCATCCAGGGCATCTGCACCCAGATCTGAAAAGAAACCTGATGTGCAGCGTAAAGACGGTGAAAAGTCTGAGACAAGGTCTTATTCAGACAGAAGATCAGGTGGTGGTGCACAGCGCTCACAGCAGGCTGGTCAGGGACAGAGAGCACAACAGGGTGGACAGCGCTCTCAACAGGGAGGCCAGCAGGGACAGAGGTCACATCAGGGTGCACAGCGTTCACAGCAGGGGGGGCAGGGGCAAAGACCAGCTTATGCACAGCGTCCTCAACAGGGCGGACAGGGACAGGCTGGCTTTCATTCAGTTGTAGGTAAGGAAGAAGCTCCGGTTTCTATTGAGGTTGAAGATCCTTCAAAAAGAAAAAAGGTGAAGGACAAGGAGCATGACAAAGGTAAAGAGTGGCTCAAGAGCAAAAAAGATAAAGAAATAATTGAAAAAGACATAGCTATTAAAAAGAAACAGGCTCAGGAGTTGAAGAAGTCTGTAACCCCTGAGAAAATAAGTATAACTGAAAGTGTTTCTGTTGGCGAGCTTGCAAAGAAACTTAATGTAAAGGCCAATGAGGTAATATCAAGGTTAATGAAGCTGGGTGTAATGGCTACAATTAACCAGACAATAGATTCTGACACAGCCTCTATTTTAGCATCTGAGTACAATACAGATGTTAATGTTGTTTCACTTTTTGATGAAACTGTAATTAAAAGTGAAGAGGTTGATAGGCCTGAGGATTATATAAGCAGGCCCCCTGTTGTAACAGTTATGGGCCATGTTGATCATGGTAAAACCAAACTTCTTGATTCAATCCGTAAATCCAAGGTTGTAGAGGGTGAGCATGGTGGTATTACCCAGCATATTGGTGCCTATACTGTTGATGTGAAAGATAAAAAAATTGCCTTCCTTGATACTCCTGGTCATGCTGCATTTACAACTATGAGGGCTCGTGGAGCAAGCATAACAGATATTGTTATACTTGTTGTTGCAGCAAATGACGGTGTTATGCCGCAAACTATAGAGGCTATAAGCCATGCCAAAGCTGCAGGTGTGCCAATAATTGTAGCAATAAATAAAATCGATCTGCAGGATGCAAATCCTGAAAAGGTCAGGCAGGAACTTACTGCCCATGATATTCTTCCTGAAGAATGGGGAGGAAACAATCTCTTTGCTGAAATAAGTGCTAAACAGAATATAAATATCGATGGTCTGCTTGAACTTGTTCTTATACAGTCTGAGATGCTTGAGTTAAAGGCTAATCCTGAGCTTCTTGCAAAGGGAGCTGTTATTGAGTCAAGGCTTGATCCAGGCAGAGGAGCAGTTTCTACTGTGCTTGTGCAGTCAGGTACTCTTCGTACAGGGGATTCTTTTGTTGTTGGGGTTTACTCCGGTAAGGTAAGGGCAATGTTTGATGATAAGGGCAACGCTATTGATGAAGCAGGGCCTTCAACGCCTGTTGAAATTCTGGGTATATCCGGTGTTCCTGCAGCAGGGGATCCCTTTGAAGGGGTTGACTCTGACAGGTTTGCAAAGCAGGTATCCCATAAACGACTTGAGTACAAAAGGATTGAATCTGCCAAAAAGGTTCGTAAGGTTACTTTGGAATCTCTTAATGAGATGATCAAGGATGGCGAGGTTCAGGAGCTTAATGTTATTGTTAAGGCTGATGTTGATGGTTCAACACAGGCTCTTACTGAAGCTTTAGAAAAGCTTTCAACTTCAGAGGTCAGGGTAAAGGTAATACATTCAGGTACAGGTGGAATTAACGATTCTGACGTAATGCTTGCTGCTGCTTCCAATGCCATAATAGTGGGTTACCATGTGAGGCCTACAGGCAAGGTTGCTGATTTGGCTGAAAAGGAAAATGTATCCATCAAGTTTTATAATATAATCTTTGAAGTTACTGATGATATCAGAGCAGCCATGGAAGGCATGCTCTCGCCGGATTATCAGGAAAAGGTTAACGGTACTGGAGATATAAAAGAGATCTTTAAAATTTCTAAAATTGGTTCCATTGCAGGGTCAGTTTGCCTTTCAGGAAAAGTAACCAGAAAGTCTAAAATGAGGTTAATAAGAAACGGTATAGTAATTTTTGACGGGGAAATGAGTTCTCTTAAAAGATATAAAGATGATGTTAGTACAGTTGATGCTGGACAGGAGTTTGGCTTTACCCTTGATGGTTTTAATGATATTAAAGAAGGGGATAGTTTTGAAGCTTACGAAATAATTGAAATAGCTAAAAAACTGTAAATCGGTTGAAAGGTAATGAAATACAGAAAAGACCGGCTTGAAGAACTGATAAAAAGGATTGTGGCAGATATATTCTTAAAAGAAGTAAAGGACCCAAGAATAGGATTTGTAACTTTTACTGGTGTTGAGCTGAGTAAAGATTATTCAGAAGCAAGGATAGGGGTTTCTTTCCTGGGCAGTTCAACAGATGTAAGAAAGGGGATGGAAGGGATAAGGTCTTCAAGCGGATATGTTCAGAAGCTTCTTGGCAAGGAGCTTAAAATGAGAAATTCTCCCAGAGTTTATTTTTATATAGATAAGTCTGTTCAGGAAGGAGTTGATATGGTAAACAGGATCAATAACCTTCCTGGAGTGAAAGATAATATAGATGATAATAACCACCAGGATGATTGATAGCTTTCTGTGGTTTTTCGATCTTTGAATAATGCAGTTGTTTTACTGGATAAACCTGTAGGAAGAACGTCTTTTGATGTTATTAAAGATCTTAGGCGTTATGGCAATGTTAAAAAAATAGGTCATTCAGGAACACTCGATAAATTCGCTTCTGGTCTCCTTGTTGTATGCACAGGAAAATTTACAAAACTTACACGATATTTTCTTGAGAGCGATAAAAGATATACAGGAATTATACAGTTTGGAATGGAAACTGACACCTGTGATATTACAGGAGAGGTTGTATCTGAAAAAGATTTTTCTTTGATAACTGAAGAGAAAATAATTGAAGCAGTTTCATCTTTCAAGGGAACAGTTTCACAGGTTCCGCCAGGATATTCAGCCCTTAAAATAAAAGGGAAAAGAGCTTCAGATAGAATAAGAAAGGGCGAAAAAGTGGTGCTGGAATCCCGGATTGTAAAGATTTTTAATTTTGATATTATAGCAATAGACCCTGAACAGGGAACTCTTGAATTTGATATAAGCTGTTCTAAGGGAACCTATATAAGATCCATTGCCAGAGACCTTGGGAAAATGCTTGGAACAGGGGCCTGTCTGGCAGCATTGCGCAGATTGGAATCAGGGGATTTTAATGTTTCTAATGCGATTTCTCCTGATTTGATTATAGAATACATGAAAGGTGAAATGGAACCCTTTTTTGTTGTTGAACCACAGGTTGCTTTGAAAAGTTTTGGCAGACTTTTGCTTGATAGCAATGGTGCAGAAAGAGTGAAAAATGGAGCCTTTTTTACGCGGGAAAGCGTAAAAAAAATGGAAATTGACCATTGCAGCAAGGTGCTTATACTTGATGGAAAAGAAAATCTGATTGCAATAGCAGAGATAGATGCTGATAAATGGCTTATAAGCTATGATTCAGTTTTTAATCAGGGGTATAATTGATTTAATCTGAAAATATTCACAGTGGTTTTACTGACCTGCTTTATTCTGTGATCATGGAATAATATCCTCTATCACTTCGCCACAGGGGATTTTATGAAATGCTTGCACATAAAACAGTAGGGGATAATTGCTGCGGTATATAATAAAACATGAAATAAGGTATCACTCAGGAGGATATAAAAAGACATGACTGTAAAAGCGGCGTTAATTGATAAACACAAAAGACATGAAGGAGATACAGGTTCTCCAGAAGTGCAGATTGCTCTATTAACTGAGAGGATTAATCATCTTATAGAGCATTTCAAAATACATCAAAAGGATCATCATTCAAGAAGGGGTCTTCTTAAAATGGTTGGTCAAAGAAGAAGGCTGCTCGATTATCTCAAGAAGAAAAATCTTGAGGCCTACAGAAATCTGATTAAAGAGCTTGGTTTAAGAAAATAATGAGCAGTGTTTCACGAAAATGCCGGTCTGGAAAAGGAATCGTTGAGTTGAAAATCGGCATAATTTTATTTAGTGAGAGAGGTTTTAATGTCATTGGATTTTAGTGCAGATGTTG
This sequence comes from uncultured Leptospirales bacterium, assembly GCA_964438485.1. Classification (GTDB taxonomy): domain Bacteria; phylum Spirochaetota; class UBA4802; order UBA4802; family UBA5550; genus JBBAGC01. The sequence goes on from CAYTLM010000059.1 coordinate 9,974, forward strand.
GAAAAGAAAAAATAAGCTTTGCAACCGGTTATTTAGCAAAGCAGGCAGATGGTGCTGTAACTGTCACTGTTGGGGATATGGTTGTTTTTGCTTCAGTAGTTGCATCAAGAAGTGTAAAGGAAGGACAGGATTTTTTCCCCCTTACGGTTGATTATAGAGAAAAATTTTATGCAGCAGGTAAAATACCTGGCGGTTTTATAAAACGGGAGACAAGGGCATCTGACAGGGAAATCCTTGTTGCAAGGCTTACTGACAGGCCTTTGCGTCCTCTTTTCCCGGAAAATTTTGTTAATGAAGTTCAGATTATTATTTATGTTCTTTCAGCAGATGGGGAAAACCAGCAGGACGTTATAGCAATAAATGCAGCATCAGCTGCTTTGGCTATTTCAGGTGTTCCATTTAGCGGACCTGTAGGTGCTGTTAGAGTGGGAAGAATTAATGGTGAGTTTGTTGTTAATCCCACATTTAGTGAAATCGAAGAGAGCGATATTGATCTTATAGTAGCTGGAACCAAAAAGGCTGTTACAATGATTGAAGGCTCATCAAAGAATGTTTCTGAAGATGCCATGCTTGCAGCTGTGAATATCGCACATGAGAATATAAAAAAGATATGCGAAACTCAGGAGGAGTTGAGGAAATCTGTTAACAAAGAGCCTATTCCCTATGAGCCTTATACTCCAGATGCTGAGCTTGCAAGGGTTGTTAGAGAGAAGTATTATGCAGAGCTGGTTGAGCTTAAAAATATTACAATGAAAAAGCCCCGCGAAACTGCATTAGAGGTAATTCTTGAAAAGGCTGTTGCTGAGCTTAAAGAAGAGTTTCCTGATACCATAGGTCAAGTACCAGGTATAATTGATGGCCTTGATGGTGAAATTGTGAGGCTTCGTATTCTTGATGAAGGCATGCGTGCAGATGGCAGAGACACAAAAACTGTAAGGCCTATTGATATTAAAACAGGTTTGTTGCCCAGGGCACATGGTTCAGCTGTATTCACAAGGGGAGAAACCCAGGTAATGGGGGTTACTACTTTGGGCACTCTTTCTGAAGTGCAAAAAATAGATAATCTTGAGGGCGATTCCTCAAAGAGATTTATGCTCCATTATAACTTCCCTCCATTTTCAGTTGGAGAAACAGGGCGAACCGGTTCACCAGGAAGAAGGGAAATAGGACATGGAATGCTTGCTGAGCGAGCGCTTGAATGGGCTATTCCAGATAAGGATGAATTTCCATATACAGTGAGGCAGGTTGCTGAAACACTTGAGTCTAATGGTTCATCATCAATGGCAAGCGTATGTTCAGGATCACTTGCAATGTTCAATGCTGGCATTAAGCTTAAAGGCGCTGTTGCTGGTATTGCAATGGGGCTTGTTATGGAAGGGGACAGATTTGCTGTAGTAACTGATATAACAGGGCTTGAGGATCACCTTGGTGATATGGACTTTAAAGTAGCAGGAACTGAAACCGGAATTACTGCATTTCAACTGGACATTAAAATTGAAGGAATTACCCCTGAAATTATGAAAGTGGCTCTTGAGCAGGCTAAAGAGGGAAGGCTTCATATTCTTAAAATTATGAATTCCTTTCTTGATAAACCGAATGATAATCTTTCAGTTCACGCTC
>CAYTLM010000060.1:0-11523 GCA_964438485.1 uncultured Leptospirales bacterium
ATATTCATCTCACAAGAAAATCCTGGTATGATCATAATATAGAAAAATTTAATGGAGCTGGAATTGCCTATTTTTCAGCTGAATTTGGCATACACGAATGTCTGCCTGTTTATTCAGGTGGACTTGGAGTTCTTGCAGGGGATCATTTGAAATCAGCAAGTGAGCTGGGGCTTCCTCTTTGTGGTGTGGGGCTTATGTACAGGCTTGGCTATTTTAGACAGTATCTTAATCTGGATGGATGGCAGCAGGAGAGGTATCCTGAAAATGATTTTTATAACATTCCCATAAGCCTGGTTGAGGAAAGTCCAGGCAAGGCTTTGCTTGTAAATGTTGATCTGCCTGGAAGAAAGGTCTATGCCAGGGTATGGAAAGCACTTGTGGGCAGGGTTAATCTTTATCTGCTTGATGCAAACATTGATGAAAATAGTCTGGAAGATCGGGCTATTACTGACCAGCTTTATGGTGGCGATATAGAAATGCGTATTAAGCAGGAAATAATGCTTGGTATTGGCGGTACAAGGGCGTTAAAAAAAATGGGCATTAATATTACCGTGTACCATATGAATGAAGGACATGCTGCCTTTCTTGCTTTAGAGCGGATAAGGGTGGCCATGGAAGAAGATGGCATGAGTTTTAATGAAGCACATGAGTTTGTCACATCCAGCAATATTTTTACAACTCATACGCCTGTGCCTGCAGGGAATGACAGATTTGAACCTGAATTGATTGTCCAGTATTTTGCAGATTTTTATAAGCAGATTGGACTTGAAAGAGAGAAGTTTTTGTCCCTGGGAAGAGAAAATCCCTTTGATAAAAAAGAAGAATTTTGCATGACTGTTTTGGCTCTTAAAACAGCTTTTGCAGCAAACGGAGTTTCAAGGCTTCATGGCCATGTGTCACGGAATATGTGGAGCAATGTGTGGAAAGGTATTCCTGAAAATGAGGTTCCTGTGGGTCATGTTACAAATGGAATACAAACAATGTCATGGACATCTGATGAAATGATGGGACTTTTTCACAGGTATCTGGGTCCTGCCTGGGTTGAAGAGCCAGCATCAAAAAAAATCTGGGAAAGGATAGATAATATTCCTGATTCGGAATTATGGAGATGCAGAGAAAGGCTAAGGGAGCGCCTTGTGGGGTTTTCCAGAAGAAGATTGCGACAGCAGCTTTTATCAAGGGGCGTGCCGGCAAAATACGCTGATGTGGCAAGTTCAGCCCTTGATCCAGAGGCTCTTACAATAGGTTTTGCCAGGCGCTTTGCAACATATAAAAGAGCCACTCTTATTTTTAGGGATATTGACAGATTACATGCGCTTTTGTCCTCAGTGGACAAGCCTGTGCAAATTGTTTTTTCAGGCAAGGCACATCCAAAGGATAATCTGGGTAAGGAGCTTATAAAAAATATCATACACCTGTCACGGGATGAGAAGTTAAGGAAAAAAGTGGTGTTTCTTGAAGACTATGATATAAATGTGGCGCGCTATCTTGTTCAGGGAGTTGATGTATGGCTTAACAATCCTATAAGGCCAAAGGAGGCTTCAGGTACAAGCGGAATGAAGGTAGTGGCAAATGGCGGCCTTAATATAAGCGTTCTTGATGGCTGGTGGGATGAAGCATATAATTCCAATAATGGTTGGGCTGTTGGTAATGGTGAGGTTTATGATGATCCTGAATATCAGGATGAGGTTGAAAGCCTTTCTGTTTATAACATACTGGAAGAGGAGGTTGTGCCTCTCTTTTATAAAAGGGGTGAAGATGACCTGCCAGTTGAATGGCTTGCCAAAATAAGGGCTTCCATGAAATCCATTATACCTGAGTTTAACACAAATCGTATGGTAAAGGATTATGCTGAAAAGTATTATCAGACAGGGCATCAAAACTATAGCCTTTATGCAATGAACTCCTTTAAGCTTTCCAGGGAAATGGCTGAATGGAAGGAAAGGATTAAGCTTGGCTGGAGCGATGTGAAGGTTCTTGATTTCAGCTTTGATCACAAAAACGATATACTTGTAGGTTCAAAGGTTATGGCCAGGGCTGTGGTTAAGCTTGGGCAGATTAATCCTGATGAAGTTATGGTTGAGCTCTTTTTTGGTTCAATAGACAGCAGTGGAAACATTGCAGATGGAGTTGCTGCTCCAATGTATAAATCCGGGGAAAAGGAAAAGGGAGTATTTGTTTTTGAAGGGCAGATGTTATGTCTCAATAGTGGAAAGTTTGGATATAGCGTAAGGGTTAAACCCTATAAGGATGACATGGTGAGAAAGTTTGATCCGGAACTCCCTTTAACCTGGGCATAAATTTTTTATTTTACTGTTTGACTTATTTAGGGGTTTTTCTAATATAGAAAAATATCATACATGCTTTTTACGGCAGTTTCACTGCCGTTTCTTCATTTTACAGATATTGTAAAAAAATTATATTATTTTAAAGAAAAAAATATTCGCAAAAATATTTTCACAACTGAATGGCAATAATAGATTATTTTTTGTTCAGGGACTATTATGCGTAAGATGGATGAAATGACTGATTCAATAAAAGAACAGATAAAGAATCTGGAAAGGATACGGGAGTCTCTGCTCAATAAAAGAGAGAACAACAAACAGGAAGTTGAGTTTCTTCTAAAGAGGCTTTAGCCCTTGTTAAATCGAAGAGTTTTTCCAGAGCTGAACAGACTGTTTATAATATTCAAATGGAGGAGGGGATGTTTCCAGATTCTGGACAAGTATTTTTCTGGCCCATCTTCTTTCAGTAAGCTCGCAAATATCTTTAATATTTCTTCCTGTGGTTTTATCGCTTTTTGAGCCAAGGTATAAGCATTCATCTTCAGAAAGGTGAATAGCATAGTTTGAAAAGATAGATCCTCTTTCCTGCTCGTTTGGATAGGGGAATTTGATAATCTGGTCAAACCTGCTTAACAGTGCTGGGTCCAGATCTTCCATGCGATTAGTAGCTCCAATTGTAATTGTTTTTTCCGCAGAATCTATCCCGTCAATTTTTCTTAGCAGAACAGACAGTATGCGTCTGGTTGCTTCAAACATATTCTGGTCTCTTGAGCCTGCAAGGGAGTCTATTTCATCAAGAAAAATTACAGCTCCTCCCATAAGTTCGCACATGTCAAAAATTTCAGAAAGGTTCTGGGATGACTGACCATACCACTTGGACATGATTGATTCAACAGGAACATAGACAAGGGGTATTTCAGAATCACCTGCAATTATCCTGGCGGCTGTGGTTTTCCCAACTCCAGGAGGGCCTTCAAAAAGAACAGCCCTTGGCCGGTTAGATTCAGTTGTTTTTCTTGTAAGCTTTGTAATTGCATCATAGACCTCGGGATTTTTAAGAGGCATTGTTACGGACTCGCGTATTTTACGTTTTGTTTCCCTGTATCCGGCAATATAATCCCAGTCTGGATTGTTTTCTCCTGACATTACTACAGATCCAAGCTCCTGAAGGCGTGTCCTGGGATCAAATGAGCTGTCCATAATCATTGCTTTTATTATGCTGATTGTTGAGTTGATCTCATCCTGGCTCAAGTCGCCTTTTTTTGAAATTTCAACGTATGAATTTACAATGCTGAAAAAATCTATTTTAAAATTTCCAGTGAGATTTTCTGTATTAAAAATGCTGCTGTTAAGAGCCTGGAATCCGTAATGCCCTTTTTCAAAAGAGGCAATGCGGATATTTTCCACATGATTTTTTAGTATGCTCAAAGCCTCTATGAGCATTATATCAGTAAGGGGAGGTGTGGAAAATTTTATTCGGGTTGTTCCCTTTTGAAATTCAATTGATAAATCAATGGATTCCCTGGTTTCCGGGGGTATATCCTGGAGGCTGTTTTCAAACTGTTCCTTTATCCTGTCAAAGGGGATAAAATTGTTTCCTGTCATGTATTAGCCCTGCATTAAATATTGAATGTAATTTTTAAAAGCTTTCTGTTCAGTTCAATACGCTCAGTGTAATCTTTATTCCAGTCTGCTTTAATTATAACTATGTAAATGGTATCTCCCTTCATCTGACCTGAAACGAGCTTGTTTTTGCCTGTTGTAATATCAATAATACTTTTTATATCTCTGCGGCAGGTAAAGCCTGTTTCTTCTTTATAAACAGAATTGAACCTGCTGTCTGTTTCATCAGTATAATACCAGTACGATGGTGCCTCATCTGACAAATATAAGACAGACTCCTTGTTGAACAGCTCTTCTGAAATACTTGTGTTTTTAAATCCCGGAAGTTCAGAAAGGGGTTCCCCTGATTCAGCCTTCAGGTAAGTGCTATTGTCCATTGAGGCATGAACAAGGATTCCATCAGGTTGTGTAAAATTAAATAAAAAGGAAAAAGGAGCTCGTCTTAGTTGAACAGTATTATCCAGGATTTCAGCTGTTTCATCATTTTGTTTAATGCTCATATTGATTATGTTCTGGTTTGTTTCTTCTTTTATTGAGGTTGATGAACAGCCTGTTAAGATTACAAAACAAATGAGTGTTGCGATAATTTTACGCATATCTCATGCTCCTCCCCTGATTGCCCGTGAATTATATTTTATTTTTATTTGTAATTGCTTTTTTTATTAGACTTAAAGATTTTTTTAGCATATAATAAATTCCCATAGTAATTATTATTCCTGCCAAAGCATAGAACAATGTGTCTATGTTAAAAGAAATACCAGGTGTAAAATTGTCCGCTGTTTTTTTGAAAATATCAAAATTCATTGTTTTTAAGAAAACAAAAAGCTTTGTTATGCCGGATGATTCCATCAGGGATCTTAGTGCTTCACCAAGCTCTGTGTGTCTGGATAAGTTTTCAGCCATAATTTTGCCGCTTGAAACAAAATCGCTTATCTCGGATTTGAGGTGTATTGAAATGTATTCTTCAATAGTCCTGTTGTTCTTTGCAGCTGCTTCTGCGTATTTGGAAACTATAAGCCCAAGTTCGTCCACATGTCCACCAAGGCGCTGCTGGTACTGAACAATGAAAGAGGGGAACTGGGCAAATGCTACTGCACCTGCTGCTGCAAGGGCTCTTTCAAAAATAAACATAAAAAACCGGAATGGTGCTAATAATATGTTTTTGATCTTACTGCTCATTTTTTTTCCCCTGTTCTACTATTTGTGAATCCATTACACAGGTGGCAAGTATGCCGCCTCTTATATTATATACGGTTTTTACTGATAAAAAGCTTGCCTGTAAAACCTTAGCCAGATCCTTGTATATTCTGTTGGTTACATCCTCCTGGTATATTCCTACATTTCTGAATGATGTAAAATAGTATTTAAGTGATTTAAGTTCAACAATTCTTTTGTCAGGAATGTATTCTATGTCAACTTTGGCAATATCAGGAAGCCCTGAAAAGGGGCAAACTGCACTAAACTCCTCTGTTTCATACTTTATTTTTTGAGGATTTCCCTTGTATTCAAAAGTTTCAAGAAAATCTGTTCGGATATGACTTTCATCATCAAAGCTGAATGTTTTACCTTCAGGAATGGCCATGAAATTTACCTCTGCTTATAATAAACAAATAAAAACGTAGATTAAAATATTTATTTTATATATTGTGTAAAAGTCAAGAAAAAACAGCACGCCCTGGGCCTGTAACTTCAAACTCTGTGGAGCATTCAGGGCAAATATGTGGGCCGGTTTTGTTTATTCGTATGAGGTTTGAGCAGCTGACGCATTTAATTATAAATGATTCAAAGTTCTTTTCTTTTTTTTGCAAACTTATCCTTTCCGGTGTTTCATCAATAAATACTGAATTTACCCGCTCCGGGCCTTTCACTTCTTTTACAGGCTGGACTGTTTTTTCAGATTTTTTATAATGAGAATCTGTCATTGCTTTATCCGGTTTATGACTCATTTCTATATCAGGTTCAGGGCTTCTGCCAAGTTCCATGGCGCGATCAAGAACCTTGAGGGCATCTGCCCTGTTGTTTGTTGTTTTAAATATTTCCAGAAATCCCAAAATTCTGAAAAGCGTTTCTATTTCCTGTGAAAGGGACAGGAGTACAAGGACACCTCTTTTTTCAGATACTAGTTTGTGTATTATAAGCATTACTCCAATACCTTCAGAGCTTATGTAGCTTAAATTTTTAATGTCGATGATTATATGAAGAATCCCATTTTCAAGAAGCCTGTTTATGTAATCTTCAAAATCAGGGCTGGTTTCGCTGTTTAGCGGACCCTTGATTTCTATGATAGCTGCTTTTCCTTCAGTTATTTCACTATGATTAATAAAAAACATGCTAATTCTCCTTTATAACAGGGATTGCATCTGGAATGTTTTTTCTGGCAGCAATTCCTTCATCAATTATAACAGAGGCAATAATTTTTGTACCAGCTGATTTTGTGATATGAGGAGTTTTTTCTTCATCATCAATTTCGCCAAGCAGTTCAATGGTTATATATTCATTATTTGTATTGGCTGATTTTTTTGGTGCCGGATCTTTTTTGTTCTTTTGAAGGATATTATCTTCATCAAGGGAAATTCCAAAATCAGGGAGCTCATCTGCGTCTTTAGCCTGGGGATAGTCGCTGATCTCTGAAAGTTCCATGCTGTAATCATTTTCAGGTATAATTTCCCTATCCTCTTTATGGGTAAGATCATAAGGAATGGTGTAGTCAGAACTTTTAGATTCTTTAAGAGAAATACTTTTTTTCAATCTGAACATAATAATCAGGGCAATAACTATGGCTATAAAAAAGGACGCAATAAGGGCTATCACAAATATTTTTTTTATTTCTTCTGTTGCAGCAAAAATTGATGAGTAGATCCTTTCCTTGTTTACAATAAAATTTACTGTTCCTACTGGTTCGTTTTTGTAAAATACACCTTTTGTAAAAAGCCATCCTGATGTATTGATGCTGCTGTAAAGGTGTTTTTGTATTAGTTCCCTTAGGCTTCTGTTAAAGGGAATTTTTTTATCAATAATATTGTAGTTTGAGAAAAAAAGCTCTCTGCTGTTTTTCTCAACAGGTTGAAGGATTAAGGCAAGGTTATAGGACATTTCATCATTTGCAATATTTCCTTTAAGCTTTTTTTCAGTGGTGGTGTTTGAGTGCACTATGAGGCTTCCATCTTTTAAAATAAAAAAAGCTTCATCAATGGTGTTCTCTTCAATCTTCTCCCTGAATAGAAGGTTTAATGAGAAGTAGTTTTTGTCTTTATAACTCAATTCAGCAACACTGGCAAATGCCTCAGCAAGGGTTTTGGAATAATTCAATGTATATTTTTCAATATCAGCAAGACTGTTTTTTGAACTGGTATAGAAATAAAAACCTATACCTGCTGTTGATGCTATAATCTGTATTAAAAAAAGGAGTAAAAATATTCCTGTTGGGAATGCTGTTTTTCTCCCTGCCTGTTTTTTATTCGCTGCCATGTTTAAGTGTTCCTGTAAATATTTTATTCTATGCCTTTTGGGAAAATATAGATTCTCCTGTTTAATTGTCGGTTCAGGCTCTCTTTTGGTTGATAAAAAAAGGATTTGGTCTATCTGTAAGTCTGGGAAAATAAACAGGATAAGCATAAAAAGTTCAGGGAAAATTAATATTTAAAGTTTTTTTCTTGCAACATGAAGGCTCCGCACTTTCCCATTGTTATTATGAAAGATATAATATTTCAGGAAGCCATGGAGCTGGAAAATCCGGTTTATATTGATGTGCGATCCCCAAAGGAATTTAAAGAGGATCATATTCCAGAGGCGATTAATCTCCCCATATTCAACAATGAGGAAAGAGCAGAAGTAGGCACAATTTACAGGCTCAAAGGGAGAGATGAGGCTGTAATAAGGGGCACAGAGATTGGAGGCCAGCGTATTGGGGATATTATAAATGGAATGGCTGATATTCAGGGACGCAATATAGTTATATACTGTGCCAGGGGAGGCATGAGATCAGGGGCAGTAGCTACTCTTCTGGATTCGCTTGGTATAAAAACCTTTAGATTACAGGATGGTTACAAATCCTATAGAAGATTTGTTTTGGAAAGACTTAACACATTTCCTGTAAAACCCAGGATTTTTATACTTCAGGGTCTTACAGGTGCAGGTAAAACCGAGGTTATTCAATATATAAAAAACTCAATTGATCTGGAAGATCTTGCAGGACACAGGAGCTCTGTTTTTGGTGCAATAGGGCTTGAGCAAAATAGTCAAAAAGCCTTTGATTCTGGTTTATGCTCTGGAATAACCAGGTTTAAAGATGAAGCCTATATTGTGCTTGAGGGGGAATCGAGAAAAATAGGAAACCTGCATATTCCTGATAATATTTTTATGCAGATGAGGAGTTCCCCTGCAATTTATATTGATACTCCCATGTCCAGGCGTATAGAAATAATTAAAAAAGAGTATGACAGGTTTCATGAACACGATAGGGTAGTTGCCATTGTAAAGTCCCTTAAAGGAAAGATCTCATCTGCAAAAATAGAAAAGCTGCTTGAGCTTTATAGCTTAGGAAAAGTGGAAGAGTTTATAGAAATTCTCCTTTCTGATTATTATGACGCACTTTATGGATATACTCTCAAGAAGATGACTTACATTGCCACACTTGTTAATCATAACTCAGCTGAAACAGCATCAGAGGTTGTTTCAGTAATAGAAAATTACATTAAGGGAAATTGAACAACCCTGTTATTTGAAATAACGGAAAAAATCTGGCATGAGTTTATTCATGTTCCTTAATTATAATTATTGACATTTTCTAAATATTTTTTTATTTTATATAGTGATTATTCCTTATTAATTTTATGCACCTTTATTTAGGGTGTGATTAAAAATAATCAAATTTTGTCTGGTATTCAAATCTGGTTTGGGAACTGGTTTTGTTTTTCAAAGATTAAAGCTTTTACTATTAGTGGAATAAATAAAAACATTATATTCGGGGAGGTTTTTCATGAAAAAATATCTGCTTATATTTATCTTTCTTTTTGCTGTAAGCTGTGGCGGAGGGGTTCAATATCAGGATGCCAGTAAAGCCAGTGGATCAATGGAATGGGGTCCAAAAGAAATAAAAATGACAGTAGATAAGATGGTTACATCTTTATATAGCTTTCTAAAGGAAGATGGCAAGCCTGCTTTTATTCAGGTAATAAATGTGCGCAACAGAACTTCTGAGCATATTGATACAGGTCTTATAATGAGTGAAATTCAGACCAGGCTTATTCAGCAGAGGATAAAGTTTATTGATGATTCTTTAGATGCTGAAACAATGAGTGAAATAGAAAAGGGTATGACAGGTCTTATTGATCCTGACAGTGCCATACCTGTTGGTCAGCTTAAATCTCCAAACTTCTTTTTAAATGGTGAAATCAGGGAAAATGTAAGAACTGTAAAAGGAAGAAGGGTGCAATTTCTTCAAATAACTCTTAAACTTAATAATACAAGAACCAGGGTTGTTGAATGGCAGGATCAGCAGGAGTTTATGAAATCAACAAAAACAAACAGTATCAGCTTTTAAAAATGATGATTATTGAGAGCAAACGATGAAAATAATGATAAAAAAAGGTTTTTTGGTTTTCCTTGCACTGGCTTTTATTTCCTGTTCCTCTTCAAAAGGCTATGATGAAGCAATGAAGGTTCCGGAAGAGAAGTTTTACAAAGGGGATTACAAGGAAGCTGCCCGAATGCTCCTTCCCCAGGTAAATACTAAAGGAAAGGATCAGCTTCTTTTTATGATGGAGTGCGGTTTAATGCTCCATGCAGCAGAGGATTATAAAACAAGCAACAGTGTTCTTCTTCCAGCTGCAAAGCTTGCTAAAATAATACCTGTAAGTATTTCACAGCAGGCATTATCCCTTCTTACCAATAATAGAAACACCAATTATCGGGGTGAGGATTTTGAAAAGGTACTTGTTAATATGTACCTTGGGATCAATTTTCTTCTTTTGAATGATTATGAGTCAGCAAGGGTTGAATTTGCTGCAGTAAATAATGAACTTGCTAAAATTAAAACAGAATCAGGACAGGCCAGGTATAAGCAGAATATTATGGCCAAATATTTAACTGCTATTGCCTTTGAAATAATAGGGGAAAAAAGCAGGGATCTTCGGGACATAGAATTTGCCTATATTGAATATAAACAAATTCATGAGCTGGCTCCCAGGCTTAATATTGTTAAGGAAGATTTATTAAGGGTTTCAAAACGTCTTAACTATATGGATGATTATAATGACTGGGCCAGGAAGTTTGGGCATATGTTTAATGCTTCTGAAGAAGATGGTGAGCTTGTGGTAATATTTCAATCTGGTAGAAGTGCTATTAAAAAATCGCGGGGATCTTTGCTGAAAGATCCCATGATGGAAGCAGCAATAAGGGTTACTTTGAATACCAGCAGCCTTGCTGCTGGTGTAACTGTGGCTACTGTTCTGGTTACACTTCATAATGCTGAAAATCCCATACCAAAATTTATTAAAAGGGATAACAGCGTTAATTCAGTAAGGGCTAATGTTGCAGGTAAAAAATTTAATACCTATATGCTGGAAGATATTGAGCAAACAGCAGTTCAGAACCTTGAGGATGATTACAAGAGCTTATACCTGAAGGTAGCTGCTGAAGTTGCAGTAAAGGCTGCTGCTTCAGTTGCTGCAGGTTTGGCAGCAAAAAAAATAGCTGAACAGAGCAAAAAGGTTGGAGGATTTGCCAGCCTTATAGGTGCTGCAGCAGGCCTTGGAACAGGAGCTATGCTTTTTTCACAGATGAAGCCTGACCTCAGGTGCTGGCATACCTTGCCTGCAAATTTTCAGTTAGGCAGGGAGTTTTTGCCACCTGGGAATTATAAAGTTAAATTTGAATTTATGGGTAAAGGTGGAGCTGTTTCTGCTACTGAAAAAGAGGTTGAAATAAAAAAGGGGGAAAAGACACTGGTAAACCTTAGAACACTTTTTTAAGCATAGGGTTACCAATAATGTCTCAGAGTAGTAAAAAAAACACAACAGGAGAAGAACCTTTTTCTGTTGTGTATAATCATGAATTTTTTGACAGCCTCATATACCCTGCGGGAGTAGCTTCACCCAAAGGGATTATTGAGTATGCAAATAAACCCTTTGTTGATATTTTTGGTCTGGAAAAGAATCTTGAAAATTTTAACTGGCCTGCTTTTTTTACAACTGACTGCAAAAAAATTGTAGCAAGGGCTTTTATCAATGCTTTGAATGGAGCCTTTACTTCTTCAGCAGTTGAACTTAAATCAGCGGATATACTGGATCAGGAAAGTCAACCGGTTGAAATTTTAATGCAGCCGGTTATATCCAATGGTCTGGTTTCATCTGTATTGATTTTTATACGCAATAGTGAAAGATTAAGCAGCTCCAATATTTATTCAGTAAGTAATACCAGGGATGATTACCGCGATTTTCATTACTTTGAGTTTTCCCCTCTGCCCCTTATCCGTTTTAATAAAAATATGAATGTCTATATGTGTAGCAGATCCTTTGAAGGTGTGGTGGGCTATAAATGTGAAGAAATTTCAAGTCCGCATATGGAAGTAATAAAGTCTCTTTTTAAATATGATGCTGAAAGAGTAAAAAACTAT
>CAYTLM010000061.1:0-11393 GCA_964438485.1 uncultured Leptospirales bacterium
CTTTCGCACATATTCTCAAGCCACTTTATGTTTGATACTGCTTCGCCATACACCTTTGAGCCACTTACTGCCATTGCCATAAGACCCTTACTCTGATCGTCCCACTGATTTTTTAATGTTTCAACATAGGTCTGAAAATCCCTTTGTGCCCTTTCTATATTTTCATTTAACTCCTGCTCCTGACTTTTCCAGTTTTCAATGCCTGTATATATCTCCTTTGAGAGCTTCTCTTCCCAGTCAGCCCTGGCTTTTTCCAGATCCAGAGCTGCCTTACGCCACCTTGCCTCAGCACTTTCGTATGACTCCTCTGCGCCTCCTTTCCATAGCACCATGGCACTGTAAAGTTCCTCACGGGCATGGGCCCATCTTTTCATCCCTCTTTCTACAAGCCTCTGAAGCTCCTCCTGCCAGTCATTGCCTAGAAAAGAAAAATCTACTCCCTCTATCTGCCCGGCTTCATAACTTCTCTTTAAAATTACATCCTCATCTTTTTTCAGATCATCCATGACTTCCCGGATTACCTGCTCTGTTATAACAGAGGCACTCTCCCCCTCTGACCTGACCCTTAAAGAATCCTGGTCATAAAAAAGATCCGTTATAAATTTATTCCTGGCAAGATAAAGCATGCGGCCCTTTTCAAGGTCAAAGAATCTTGCAAGCTCCTTTTCTATGAAGGCAATCTCCTCTTCAAAACCTTCAAGCTCTGCACCTGAAAGAAGCGCCCCCTTGGCTCTTAAAACATCTACCTCAGGAAGATATTTCACCTCCCAATTATTTTTCACTGCCTCAAGAGCTGACTGCACTGCACTGTCCCACTCCTCCAGACTGGTGCTGTCTTTTGCAGATGCTATACTCTCTTTAAGAACACCCAGGTCTGTGCCATTATAAATTATACTTTCCCGTAAAGCATACCATCTCCCCTTTTCAAAAGAAACTTCCCTGGCATAGTCCCTTTCCCAGTCATCACGAGCCTTTTTCTTTGCCTCATCTACATCAGCCTCTGAAAATCCCTGTCTTATATACCTCTCTGCCTCTGCTTCAGATGACCTTTCCCAATCCGCACGCAAAACCGCCCTTCCTGTATCTACAATGCTTTGCCACTCCTCTTCAGTAAGGCTCTCTTTAGCGCGCTCAATGTTTCGCTCAAACCTGCCCTTATCGCTTTTAAAATCTTTAAAGCGCATATCTCCATAAAGGGGGAGATGATTTGCAGAAAAAATAACTGTAAAAATTATTAGAAAAAACGAAGCTGCACATAGAAATAATGTTCTCATGAAAATACTCCTTGGGAAATAATTATATGAAATTTATTTTTTCGGGGAAAAAACCCGGCACAAAGGCTGCACCTATTATGGCAATTCTGGAGAGTTAAACTTTTTAGTGTTTGCTCATTGCAGATGAGATAAAATTCTATTTTGGTTTTTAATCGAAGAAAATATGTACTAAACAGCAAAGGAAAAGAGGGCAGGCGAAGTATTATACCAGATAATTTTTCTATCCTGTCACTGTCCCTTATATAAAAAAATATGCGGTAATAATCTGTCTCTTCCCTGTCCCATAGAGCACCGAGCTTGAGTTTGCTTTTATACACAAAACAGCCCGGTTCAAGCTTACCTGGGCTTAATGAAGATTTTTTAATTTCAGGTTTGCCTGCATTAATACCTGCACAACTGCTGATAAAAATTAACTCTGTTTCAGGATTGGTGGAATTTCCAAATCCTCCAGAAAGAGGAGATCTTTCTTTTTGAGGCAGGGATTGAAACTCAACAATAATTCTGTTGTACATAAAACCTGAACAGGGCAGGTCTTCCTCTGCTTTTTTTAAAATCTTAAATGCAACTGCACCTGCTGCACTTCCTGACCCTTTAAATACATCTTTTTTAATAATTTCAAGAGAAAGCCTTTTAATCTCTTTTATCTCATGAAAGGCCTTTTCATTGCAAAGGGCGTTCACAGGAAACCTTTTTAAAGAACCCTTGCGAAAACCCTTAATAACCTCTTCACTCCAGATATGGGCATCTGCGTCGCGCTCCCAGTCCTGGATATGGATATATTCAAACCCCTCTAAGGATTTTGCATTGTCATCTGCCCCATATGCAAATGAAGATAAAAGGATTATAAAAGATAATATGTAGAATATTTTTCCCATTTTTACCTATAGAAATTATTTGCAAAAAAACTTTTGCTATTATGCCTATATACGTTTTTATGCTTAGCTTGTTTGAATTTTTTTTGTAAAAATGGATTTTTTTTCAAAAAAAAGAAGAACCTGTTATATAACATCAATAATTCTTTAAGGAAAGACTTGTCTTCATTTTTATATTGACATAATGTTCTATTTGGTAAAATATATCTATCTGGTATGAATAAAATGAAAATATAAAAGTTATGGTGTTTAACATGGATTCAGAAATTCCACAGGGGTCTGAAGATAATATTCTTATATTAAAAGGAAGATTCAAATCTGTATCAATGAATTTATACGGACTCTTTTTAATTATTTTTAATAACGCTAAACAGTTTGATACTTACCATATCATAGTTTCATCCTATTCAGACATGTATGAATATGAGCCCCATACTTCCTGGGAGAAGTATGAAGAATACATTGTTGATAAAAAATGGAAAGGCTCTTTTAACAACAGCATGACTCTTTCTCTTATGGAAGGTCTCAATAGCCTGACAGAAGACAGCAATACCAGCATGCTCCTTTTTGATCATGCCTATAACTACAACTATGACCAGATAGATATTATTCTTTATGATGTAATAAACCGTGTTATCCACGATAAAAACCTTGTAATGGAGACAATCATTCAGGAAGTCTCCAGCAACGAATTTCGCAAAGTAAAGGAAGATCGCTCCAAACCCCAGGAAGCTGATGAAGAAAAAGAGGTTGAAACAGGAAAACAGAATATTATCCTTAAAGTAAAACCTATTGTAGCACCTGTAAAGGGCAAGCCAATATACGAGCTAAAAATCGGAGATCGTATAATGGTACGAATTGTCCCTTCCACTCCAAAAGAAAACTACTATATCGATCTTTATAATTTAAAAGAAGAAGGAGCCATACGCCCTGTACCTGCATCAGTTGTTGACATTAAATCAACAACCGGAAAAAACAACCCCATAGAAATACTTGTAGAAATAGTACCTGGCGTATATGGACAATCTATTGAAGACGAAAAACAGGTCAAATTAAGGATTTTTGATCCTGCAACAGATTCTCCTCTTACTGGAGTAAATAAAAAAAATACAAACAGCCAATCTGCCATTGAAGAAAAAGCTGTGCCTCAACAAAAAAGCACTTTTGTTATGACCATGTTTTTTTTGATAATACTTGCCCTTTTCTTCCTTTTAGCGTACATTAGCTTATAAAAAAACAGCTTACGAGGACAGCATGAATAATGATAAAGAATATATATTAAAATATGCACACGACAATAAAATAAAATTTATACGCCTATGGTTCACAGATATTCTTGGATTTCTTAAAAGCTTTGCAATCACCATTGAAGAGCTTGAAGACGCACTTGTAGAGGGGGTTCGCTTTGACGGAGCAACCCTGGATGGAAATATACGGTTAAATGAAGAAGAAATGATTGCAATGCCTGACCTTTCCACATTTCAGGTTCTTCCATGGAGACCCAGTGAAGATGCAGTAGCACGAATGTTTTGCAACATTTACACCACTGATATGATTCCCTATGAAGGTGATTCAAGATATATCCTGAAAAAAAATCTTGAAAAAATATCTGCAAAAGGGCTTACCTTTTATACAGGTCCTGAAATTGAATTTTTCTTTTTCAAAAGCTCAGAAAGCCCTGAGACACTGGACAGAGGGGGATACTTTGACCTTACACCTCTTGATGTTGCATCTGACTATAGAAGACAAACTGTTCTTACTCTTGAGAAAATGGGGATTGATGTAATATCCTCCCATCATGAAGGCTCACACAGCCAGCATGAAATTGATCTGCGACACGAAGACGCCCTTACCACTGCTGACAATATAATGACATTTAAGCTGATTGTAAAAGAGATAGGGCAGATTAATAATATATACGCCTCATTTATGCCCAAGCCCCTTAAAGACCAGAATGGCTCAGGACTTCATATTCATCAGTCCCTCTTTGAAGGGGATGAAAACGTTTTTTTTAACAAAGACAATGAATTTAACCTTTCAGAAACAGGAAGGCATTTTATAGCAGGCCTGTTAAAACACTGCAATGAATTTTTTATACTCACAAATCAATGGATAAACTCATACAAAAGAATTGTTCCTGGTTATGAATCCCCTACACATGCAACATGGAGCAACAAAAGTCAGTCTGCTCTTATCCGGGTTCCTCAAACCAGATCTAATAAACCTGAATCAATGCGTATTGAGCTTCGAAATCCTGATCCTGCCTGCAATCCATACCTGGTCTTTTCAGCTATTCTTGCAGCAGGACTTAAAGGCATTGATGAAAAATATAAACTCCCCATGCCTGTTAAATCAGGAGATGTTTCAGGTTCTGAACATAAGTATCCCAAACTCCCTACGCAAATGTATGAAGCACTAAAGTATTTTAAAGAGAGTAAACTCATGAAGGAAACACTTGGGGATGTAATACACAAGCAGTTTATTGACAATAAAATCCATGAGATGGAACAGTTAAATAAATATATTACAGATTATGAACTGAAAAACTATCTGCCTAAACTATAAAAAATGAAAGATTTAAAAATTGCCCTTATTGGCTGTGGCAGGATAGGATTTTTACTTGAAAACGATCCTTTTAGAAACAAGCCATGTACACACATGGGAGGGATCTATTCAGCTGGTTTAAAAATATCATGCGCCTGTGACATAAACAGAGAAAGGCTTTTACAATTCAGAGAAAAAACAAATCTCCCGGAAGAATCGCTATACACAGACCATAAAAAAATGCTGAAAGAACAGCACCCTGATTTGGTTACAATTGCCACATGGACTGAGAGTCATATACCTATTGCTCTTGATGCTGTTAAAAATGGCGTTAAGGCAATTGTGCTTGAAAAGCCAATAGCTTCCTCTTTAAAATCAGCTTCGCATCTGATAGATGCTGCTAATTCCGCAGGGTGCCATATCTTTATAAACCATGAGCGAAGATATGATCACAGATACAAAAAAACTAAAGAGCTTATAGATTCAGATAAAATAGGCAAAATAAAAACAGTTAATGCCAGAGTATTTACCGGCCCATACAGAGGTGAATCACGCCTGGAATCCGGTGGCGGTCCCCTTCTCCATGATGGCACACACCTGGTTGACCTTTTACGATTCTTTTTTGGAGATGTTAACTCTGTTAAAGGAGAGTTTATTCGTGATTCGCGAAACACAGGTTTTGAAGATACAGCAATTGCATGGATGAAAACAGATTCCGGGATAAACATATTTCTTGAATCTGGGGGCAGCAGAAAATACTTTCACTTTGACCTGGAAATCTGGGGCACTGAAGGCAAAATACTAATAGGTAATGGCTTTGAAAAACTTTTCCTCTACAACAAGTCCAGGCTATACAGGGGATTTAACGATCTTGCAGAAAAAAAATTCCCTGCAATGAAACCGGTAAGCTGCTTTACTGAAATATACAAGGAAGCCAAAAGTGTTCTTCAGGGAAAAAACAATAAAATAACTTCAAGCATGGCAGATGGGTACAAGGCACTGGAGATTATTCACGCCATATATCTTTCTGCACACAAAAACAGGGAGATAACCCTCCCAGTAAAACCATCTGCAATTAATTTAAAAAAGATCTTTAACCTGTGATTTTTATCTCTTTTTCTGGCTTCTTTATTCATTTCCAGATCTGTCTTAGACCCCATCCCCTAACCCCTTCCCCATAGTGGGGAAAGGGAATTGTAATATGAATTTTCTGCAAGTATTGGATTTTTTAGTTTCATTAATCTAAAAGTTTAATATCCAGACTTTTAATTTATGCCACAGAGCCCTCTCACTAGGGAGAGGGCACGGCGAAGCCGGGGTGAGGTCATAACCTGTAATTTTTTTGACTTAACCTTAAACAAATCCCCCCTGAGCCAGCTTCTCAAAAAAAGACGCATCATTGTTTTCAGATAAAGCATCTGTTTTGCCATAGAGAAGAATCCTTTCAATATACCTGGCAAGAATATCAGTTTCAATATTAACAGACGTGCCGTTTTGCCAAAATGGAATATTTGTATTTTCAAGTGTTTCAGGAATAAGATAAAGTTTAAAACCTGAATCTGAAACAGAAACAACTGTAAGGGAAATACCATCAACAGCAATTGATCCCTTTTCCACAATGTATTTCATGTAAGGGCCTAAAGCATCTATGTTTACCTCAATTCCCCTGGAATCCTTGACAATATTTTTTACCCTGCCTTTAAAGTCTACATGTCCCTGTACAATATGCCCGCCAAGTCTTGAAGAAAGGGTCAATGCCCTTTCCAGGTTTACAACATGACCTGGCTTAAAATCCCCCAAAGTGGTTATGTCCAGGGTAACCCTTGAAACAAAAACAGAAAATATATCTGAGGTAATATCTGTAACAGTCTGACAGGCTCCATTTATAGAAATAGAATCCCCTTTAACTGTTTCCTGAAGAACCTTATTCCCCTTTATCTCAAGGATTTTCCCTTCTCCAGCGTTTTTAACAGAAACAACTTTCCCTGTTTCTTCAATCAATCCTGTAAACACATTAACCTCTTTTCATCAAATATTAAACGCCTTTGTATAAGCATTATAAAGCAGATCATCGCCAATAAGAACTGATGAAACATCATAAAGCTTTAAAGCTTCACTCATCTTTTCTGAGCCAGCATTATTTAAAACTGAAATTCCATTTCCAGATAATTTGGGAGCAATAAAATACATAAGCTGATCCATATTTCCTGAGCTAAAAAATGAACTGTTTAGCCCTGCACCACCCTCAAGCATAACATTTAAAACTCCCCTTTTCCCAAGCATCTCAAGAATATAAAGAGAAGTTTCAGCCTCTGTCAAAGTATCAGTTGTTTCAATATTTAATTTATTCAAAAAATTATTTCCATCTTTTAATGCCCTGTTTAAACTATTTTTATCTGCCACAATAATATAATTATCATCTTTAAACAAGGGAGAGTTTTCATGAAACAATCCGGGAATACCAACTACTACTCTTAAAGGATCTTTAAAATTCTTAATGTCAGATGTTAAAAGCTCTTTCAAAAAAAAATTATCATATCCTGAAAAGGCAAACTTCTCCAAAGAAAAATATTCAAAAACCTCTTTCCCAAAATCTGCAAAGCGGGCATTTAATGAAGGGTTATCAGACTCATAGGTATTTTTTCCAACTACTATTGCATCAACCTTTGCGCGAAGCTTATGGGAAATAAACCTTGAATATTCACTGGAGATCCATTTTGAATCACCAGCAGATGTGGCAATTCTTCCATCAAGTGTAAGGGCACTTTTACTGATTACAAAAGGCCTGTTATGCAAAATCAGCTTTTCAAAACCCCTTATAAGGTCATGGGCAGATCTGGAAAAATCCTCCATTATAACAACTTCAATTTCGGCATTTTTTAAAACTGCAATTCCCTTGCCAGAAACCCTGGGATTAGGATCCGTAATAGCAATATTAACCCTGCAAATCCCTGCTTTGATTATGGCTTCAGTACAGGGGGGAGTTTTACCATAATGGCTGCAAGGTTCCAGGGAAACAAACATCTCTGATCCTGCCAAATCGGCTCCTGATCCTTTAGCATCATCTATTGCTCTTACTTCAGCGTGCGCTGTACCAGCAGGGCCTGTTCCACCTCTACCAATTATTGATCCATTTTTAACTATTACAGCACCAACTGCAGGATTAGGAGATGTTAACCCCAGCCTGGAAAAAGCAATCTCAAGTGCAAGATTCATATAGGTATTGTTTAATTCATTCAATTTTTCAAACCAAATCTTATAAATATTTCATCAATGTCACGATCAAAGTCCAAATCCCTTTGAAGCCTTAAATCCAGGCGTTCCATAAGTCCACGATTATACCTTACTGTTTCCCTGTATCCGCCTATGATACTGCCTCCATAAAAAAATCCTGTTACTGTTCCTGAAACAATACCCAAAGGTTCCATTCCCTGAGAAAAGGCAAGAGCTGTAACTGCAGCACCAAGACCAATAACTATCATTGCAGTAATGCCTGTACCGGTTTCACCAGCATAAACATATCCCATTCCAGGAATAAGCCCTGCTGCCATACCTTTCCATGGATTTTTTTTCTGTCCATGAATATAAGCTGAAAAATCTGCTGCTTCCCTGTATTCCTCTACAGGAGAATTAATATACATTTCATTTGATAAAGTATTATTAATTAATGACAAATAAATTTCTCTTTTGTGAAAAATATTACTAAAAACAGGATCAGATAAACTACCTGGAGCTGGAATAAGATTTTCAGCTTCTTTATATTTTTTAAGTTTAATTAAACTGTCAATTTTAAAAAGGGATGAAATACTATTCACACAGGAATCATTTGCTGTATCATCACTATTAAAATCCAGAATTAATTTATAGGCACCGCCTTTAAACATAAGATAATTTGTTGTAGCAGCATAGGTATTATGGCCAAGATAATCCGGGTAATAGCTTTTAAGCCTTTCAACTTCAACTAAAGCCCTGTAGTACTCCCTGTCTTTAATAAGAAAAAAAATAAATCCGGATATTTTATCAGGTTCAAAATCCTTGTCTTGAGCAGATAGGGAATTTATTTCCAAGGGAATAATTAAAAATATTAAAACAAAACAGAGGAGATATTGAAAAAAATTTCTAGATAGCATTTTGCTGCCTTTTTTCGCGAGCAACTCTTTAAAGCTCCCCGCGAAAAGAGAATTAAATGTTATTTGGCTCTCAATTTTTCCCAACCCAAAAGTATAGGAGAAGCTAAATACATAGAGGAATATGTACCAAATATAATTCCAAATACAAGAACAAGGGCAAAGTCATTTAAAACATCCCCGCCAAGGAGATAAAGAGACATTACTGCAAAAAGAGTAGTTAGTGAAGTAAATAAAGTCCTTGAAATAGACTGAGTAATTGATTTATTTATAACCTCAGAAAAAAGTTCCTTACTCTTAATCTGGGTATTCTCCCTTATCCTGTCAAAAATTACAATTGTATCATTAACTGAATATCCAAAGATAGTCAATATAGCTGCAATTACAGGAATATTTATTTCAATACCTAAAAAACCACAAAATAATACGCAGAGTATTACATCATGCAAAAGAGCTCCCATTGCACCTATAGAATATTTAAACTCAAAACGAAAGGTCAAATACAGAGTCATAAGAACCACTGCTACAAGAAAAAGCTTTATAGCAGATTTTTTGAGAAAAGCCCCTATTGCAGGTCCTACGTTTTCTTCACTTTGTATTATTACTCCGGGAAACTTTGAGCTTAAATCTGATTTAATTTTGCTTTGTTTTTCCAGTTCTGCACCAGCAACAGTATCACCCGATTCGGAAGCTATAAGTTTAAAGGTAATTATATATTCATTTTTAGAATCTTCCCCTATCTGCTGAACAGTTGGAGAATAATCGCTCAAAGCCTCGCGTATAACACCTTCATTAACTGCCTCATCCTGAAACTGGGCAATAATTTTTGTTCCACCTGCAAAATCAATTCCATAAACCATTCCCCCTCTTGTCAGGGTTCCTATAACAAAGACGCAAAAAACAATAAGGGAAAATGCATAGGCAACATATCTATATTTAAGGAAATTAAATGTCTTTTCCAAAGTGCTACTCCTTAGATGTAAAGTTTCTTAATCTTTTTATTAAGAGATATTACTTCATATATAAATCTTGTTACATATAAAGCTGTAAACATACTTGTAAGAATCCCAATAAAAAGAGTTACTGCAAAACCTTTAATCGGTCCTGTGCCAAACTGGGAAAGAATAAAAGCTGCTATCAATGTGGTAAGGTTAGCATCAAAAATAGTCCAGAATGCCCTGTCATAACCTGATACAATAGCCATTCTTACAGACTTCCCTTTTTTGAGCTCCTCTTTTATCCTCTCATAAATAATAACATTTGCATCAACTGCCATACCTACAGTAAGAATAAATCCGGCAATACCAGGCAGGGTAAGTGTAAAGCCAAGAAGAGAAAGAAGAGCCAGCATAAAAATAATATTCAATATAAGGCCAAGATCAGCAATAATACCAGCTGCCTTATAATATAGAAGTATAAAAAACATCGTACCCAAAAGACCTATAAGACCGGCTTTTACACCAGACTCTATGGAATCCTGTCCCAAGGAAGGCCCTACAGTACGTTCTTCAATAATTTTAAGATCAACAGGCAAAGCCCCTTCTTTTATAATCCTGGCTAATGTTGTTGCTTCATCAAAGGTAAATCCGCCACTAATATTACCACTTCCGGAAGCAATGGTTTCACGAATACTTGGCGCATTTCTGATTTTTTTATCAAGCACAATGGCAAGCCTTTTACCATGGTTAGGTTCAGATGTTGCCCTGGCAAATTTAGCAGCGCCCTCAGCAGTAGTTCTGAACATAACAATAATCTGGCCATATTCATCGCGATCAACAAGAGCCTCCTGTATGTCAGTACCATTAAGAGAGCTTGTCTTTGAAAGAGCCATTGGATGCTCTGGAAAAATATTTCCCGTATCTTTATCCCTGTTGTAAAAGAAAAGAATTTCCAGATCCCCAGGAAGTCCTATCTCTTTGCTTAAATTACCAATAAACTCATACTGTGATTCTTCATCAACAGGAACTCCGCTTTCACTATATTTTTCAATAAAAAGCTTTGTTGCCAAATCTGTATAATTTTCATCAACAAGCCTGTACTCAAGGCTGCCTGTTGTACCAATTGCATTTTTCACACCCTCAGGATCCTTGAGCCCGGGAAGCTGTATTTCAATAGCCTCATTTCCTCTGGGTCTGATTGAAGGCTCTGAAACCCCGAACTTGTCAATACGGTTTCGCAATAACTCAAGAGCCTGCTGCGTAATTTCATTTCGATCCTTTTCAGTAAGCTCTCTGCCAAGCTTTTCCTTAATCCCTTCAAAATTCGCCTGTAGCACAAGGTGCATTCCACCCTGAAGATCAAGACCAAGATTTATCTTCTTGGCAAGAAACGCTGTCTCAACCCAATGCTTAAGAAGTTTAACCTCTGAAACACCGGGAAGAATTTTTATTTCATTCATGGTTGCATCTGTAAGATTGCTGCCACGAATCATAATTACATTCTCATCCTTACTGACATCATAGCCCTGTTCGGAAAAACGATTCATAACATTTTCCATGTCAACAGCCTGGGCTTTATCTATAAAAGATATTTCCATCTGCTTGCTTCCCACTGTGGGAAGGATTAAAAGCACTGAC
>CAYTLM010000062.1:0-11272 GCA_964438485.1 uncultured Leptospirales bacterium
CCATACGCGATGCAGATGGAAGAATAATAAGAATGACTGAATCCTATATTGAAAGCGCAATTAATAAAAAAGACCTTCCTAAACTTGAAAAAATTTTAAAAGGAAACAATCTGAAATATTCCTTTGTTAATGCCTCAGGCTATGCACTGGCATCACAGAAAAATATAAGAAATATAGAAGATGCAGATTACCAACCTGGATTTCAATCAGAACCTATACACAGACCTGTTTCTCCTGGTGCGAATGGCAGTGACAAAAACAGCAGCATAATAAGAATTTTTAAATAATTAAATTATTTTTTTATGTTTTAATAAGGCTTATAAAATCTTCTGTATTCTCTATGAAGCCTCCACAGACTCCTCTTGAAGATAAAAGCGATGCCTCATGCGTGTTCTGATCATAATCTGCCTGTGCATCATGAATATGAACAACTCTATATCCCCTGTCAGAAGCATCCCTTGCTGTTGTTTCCACACACTGGCTTGTTGCAAGCCCTGTAAAAACAAGAGTATCAACATCA
The DNA here is from genome assembly GCA_964438485.1 of uncultured Leptospirales bacterium. GTDB lineage: Bacteria > Spirochaetota > UBA4802 > UBA4802 > UBA5550 > JBBAGC01. The sequence goes on from CAYTLM010000062.1 coordinate 521, forward strand.
AGAGAGCGCAATGTCTCCTCAATTGTAGTAAATGAAAATGGGCTGAATGTGGTTTTATGTATAATAGTGTCCCCTGCAGAAGGTTTTAGTTCATCAACAATATTAGACATGGGATCATCTTCCAGAGGATAAACCGAATCATATCCATGCTCCAGCCCCTGTAGCCAGGACTCGCGAAAAAAACGATGAAGATCTTCCCTGTTGTTATCTTTCCCACAAAGTCTTAAATATATAACAGGAAACCCCTCTTTAGAAAAGTAAAATTTTAATCTTTGAATATTTGGTATAACCGTTTTTTCACAGCGATTTCTTATATAAACCAATGACCCTGGATAAAGAGAGCTGAAATATTGACAATAGTCTGATTCTTCCTCAAGATAATATCTTTGCATATCTACTATCATTAAAGCTAATTTCATTTTTAAACCTCAAAGTAAGATTAAATAATTATTCTTCCAGACCCCATCTCCCTAACCCTCTTCCCCTCTAGGAGAAGAGGGAAGTATAACATATTTTTTCTATTCATATTTATACTTTTCTTAATACTAAAATATAAACGATATATTACTTTACATAAAAATCTAAGACAAACCAGATTAAATAATTATTATAACCATATTCTTGACCTGGATCAAGGTGAAAACATTTTTTTTAATATTTTATTCATATATAGAAGAAAATATTCTTTAACAGGGATTGAATTTTATAGAATAAATGATATATTATTATTTATTATACTTGAAACAGAGAAACCTCAATCCTTTAATTATTAATAAAAACACCATCAGACAAGGGAGGAGCAAATGAAGGTACATGTAAAAAATAATGTTTACTGGGTTGGAAAAACCGACTGGGATTTACGCAAGTTTCATGGAGATGAATATTCAACACACAAGGGTTCAACATATAATTCATATCTTGTAAAAGAGGAAAAAACCGTTCTCATTGATACAGTATGGAAACCCTATGCCAGGGAATATGTGGAAAATCTGATGCAGGAAATTGATCTTAAAAAAATTGACTATATTATTTCCAACCATGCTGAGGTTGACCATAGCGGAGCTCTTACTGAGCTTATGCAGCATGTTCCTGACACCCCAATATACTGCACTGCAAATGGGGTAAAAACAATCAGAGGAATGTACCACAATAAAGACTGGGATCTGCGCGTAGTAAAAACCGGTGACAAGCTGAGCCTGGGCAGCAAGGAGCTTATTTTTATTGAAGCACCCATGCTTCACTGGCCTGACAGCATGATGTGCTATTTGACTGATGACAATATACTTTTTAGCAATGATGCATTTGGTCAGCACTATGCTTCTGAATATCTATTTAATGATCTTGTTGATCAAAATGAGCTTCTTGTTGAATGCATGAAATATTACGCAAATATTCTAACTCCTTTTAGCCCAATGGTTACAAGAAAAATCCAGGAGGTTTTAGCCTTTAATTTACCCGTAGATTATATATGTACAAGCCACGGCATTATATGGAGGGACAACCCGGGGCAGATTATAAACCTGTATCTTGACTGGGCAAATAACTACCAGGAAAACCAAATCACTGTTGTTTATGACAGCATGTGGGAAAACACGCGCATTATGGCTGATAACATTATTCAGGGAATAAAAGAAGCTGACAGCACTGTAAACATTAAAATGTATAATATTGCACATAGCGACAAGAATGATGTGATCACTGAAATATTCAAATCAAAGGGAGTGCTCTTTGGCTCATCAACAATTAACAGTGGAATTCTTTCAGGCATGGCAGGCCTTATGGAAGAGGTAAAAGGGCTTAAATTCAAAAAGAAAAAAGGCGCCTCTTTTGGAAGCTATGGCTGGAGCGGTGAATCTGTAAAAGTTCTCAATGACCTTGCTGTTCAATCAGGTTTTGAGCTGGCAAATGAGGGCTTAAAGGTTTTATGGACTCCTGATGGAGACGGGAAAGAGCAGTGTGTTGAATTTGGAAAAACATTTGCAAAATCTTTTATATAAACCAGTTCCGGGAATCCTGTAAAGGATTCCCGGTAAACTTAAAGCGTGTTCTTAGCCTGCTGCGTATAATTAAACTGCACTTTTAATGAAAAATTAATAACTAAATTTTCAATTCAGATACCAGAGAAGCAATTGCCTCAAACCTCTTTTTATCCTCCAATTTCAAAGAATCCTTAATCTTTTGAACAAAAACAGATCCAGCTACCACAATCGAACAGTAAGGAAGAAGTGCTGATATCTGTTCCTTCTTTCGAATTCCAAAACCTGCAGCAATTTCTCTAGTGCCTTCTTCTGGAAGCAACTCATTTAAAGAACGAAGAAATTGTGCGGTTCCCTGGTCTATCACTGTTTCAGAACCAGTTATTCCCCCACGCAGTACAGCATAAATAAGCCCATTCCCTTTTTTCAACAAGGGGATCAGCCTCTCTCTTGAAGCATTGGGAGCAATCACAGGAACAATTTCAACTCCTTCATTTTCCCCTTCTTCAAAAAGGCCTTCATCACAATCAAAGGGAAGGTCAGGAATAATAAGCCCCTTTGCACCGCTCTTTTTTGCAGACTGGACAAAAGAAACAACTCCAGGAGTAAAAACCGTGTTAGCGTATCCCATAATATAAACCGGTATTTCCGGAAATCTACTGGTTATTTCAGAAACGAGTTGAAATCCCTTTGAGACAGTAAATCCGTTTTGAAGCGAAACCGTACTTGCCTCGCAGATCAGCGGTCCATCAGCCGTTGGATCAGAGAAAGGAAATTGGATCTCTAAAATATCTGCTCCGCTTTGTACCAATGCAACGGCAATTTGCAACGAGTCCTGATAGTTTGGATAACCTGCAATCAGGTGTGTCATCAATTTCATGGCTTACCTCCTGTACTCATTCCAGCTTTCACTCGATCAATTTCGGACTGAAGAAAATCAATCCATCCTTCAGGGTCTTTTACAGGAGAAGTGATAAACAAATCCTTATCGCCACGACCAGACATATTAATTACAACCACCTCTTCCTTTTTCAACTTTGGAGCTAATTTGATTACCTCTGCCGCAGCATGGGCCGATTCCAGTGCAAACAACAGCCCTTCATTTTTAGCAAAAAAATCAAGGGCATTACAGGTTTCCATATCTGTAGCAGAAGTAAACTCAATTCGACCCGTTTCACCCAAATGAGCAAGTTGAGGGCCTACCCCTGGATAATCGAGTCCGGCTGAAATAGAATGAGTATCTAAAAGTTGCCCATCAGAATCGGTTAAAAACAAACTTTTATATCCTTGAACAATAGCCGGTTTACCTCGTCCATTCAGTCGGGAGGCATGGTCGCCATCTTTAAAGCTTCGACCACCAGCCTCAACTCCAACCAGATGAATTTTTTCATCTTCCAAAAAGGGTGCAAAAAAACCAATAGAGTTGGATCCGCCTCCAACACAGGCAACCAGAACCGAAGGGGTTAACCCTTTTCTTTCTAACTGCATTTTTGTTTCATTTCCTACCACCGATTGAAACTCCCTAACCATCTCCGGGAAAGGGGAAGGTCCCAAAACAGAACCAATTATATAATGAGTGTCAGAATAGGAGGCAGACCAGTCTTTCAAAGCCTCATTCACCGCATCTTTAAGAGTTCGGCTTCCCCACTTAACAGGAATCACCCGCGCTCCAAAAAGTTCCATTCTCAACACATTGGGATGTTGCCGTGCCATATCGACCTCACCCATATAAACATCACAATCCAGACCAAGGTATGCTGCAGCAGCCGCAGTCGCAACCCCGTGTTGACCTGCTCCTGTTTCAGCAATCACCCGTTTTTTCCCCAGCCGTTTTGCAAGAAGTGCCTGCCCTAAAGCATTATTGATTTTATGTGCACCTGTATTTGCATTCCCTTCCATTTTAATAAAAATCCTTCCACCCCCTAAAATACGGGTCGAATTAACAGCCTCGAGCAAAGGGGTTGGCCGTCCAATAAAATCAGTAGCAAGCTGATGAAATTGATTCATAAAAGAAGGATCAATTACAGACTCCCTAAAAGCAGCATCTAATTGATCAAGAGAAGGTCTCAATATCTCAGACACGTACCGTCCACCAAATTTTCCAAAAAAACCCAAGTCAGGATTACTCAATTCCATTTTCGCCTACTCCTTAGTTGTTCAACCTGTTTAAAAAAATGTTCCATCTTGTCGTGGCTTTTTATCCCCTTTGAGGACTCTAATGAAGAAGATAGATCCAGCAATTCCACTGAAGCGAACGATTCAAATGCACCAATGGACTCACTATCTATGCCCCCTGCAATCCAGGCACAATCCTGTTTCAATATAGCCCCAATTGTTGATTCAGGAATTGGTTCTCCAGTACCTCCCCAAACCCCTTCCTGCGAAGAAAAACTGTCAAATAAAACAGCCGGCAAAGCTTCCCTATAACAACGATTAATATCTTCCTGCGAAGCAATCCGGTAGGCTTTGATAAAATCGAATTCAAGATTTTGAAGCCAATAGACAGACTCATTTCCATGACATTGAATAAAATGAATCGCTTGATCCAATTGCAACTGCATTAAAATCTCAAAGAGAGAAGCATCAGCATCCAACCCCACTGTGACAACCGTTTTGAGAACAGGTAAATTTTTAAGTTCCTCTATAAAACCAGAACTCACTTTCCTTGGAGATGGAGCCAAAACAAGCCCGATCATATCAGCACCCAACTCCACCGCTTTTTGAGCATCTTCCAATTGAGTAATTCCACAGACTTTTACAAACAGCCCTTTTTTATCCTGATATTTACTATACAATGTTTTAAAAGAAGAAACCGCTGGTCTATTTTCTGAATAATAAAACACCATCTGATTGATCCTTTGAAGAAAATCAGAATCTTCAACCGCCTTTTGGCCCACAAGGATTCCGGAAAATTGATTACGGAACGCAAGAGATGCTGTTGCAACAGTATTAATCCCCGATTCATAGACAAGCCTGCATGGCCAGGTCACATAGGAAGCAAGTCGAATCGGTTTTAAGCGATCAATTTGAAAGGTTCTCAAATTACGGCTGTTTATCCCAACCAAAGAGGGTGAGAATGGAGCAATTTTTTTAATATCTTCTATGGAATCTACTTCTAACAAAACTTCCATTCCCAGGTTTTTTGCACAAAGATACAGCTCCTGAAGTTTACGAGAAGACAGAATCGACGCAATCAACAAAACTGCATCAGCTCCTGCATAGTAGCTGGTAAAAATATCTTCCTGATCAAATAAAAAATCTTTTCTTAAAACAGCCAAATCGGGAAATGCTTTTTTAACCATAATCAGGTCACGCAAAGATCCATTAAAATGATCCTGTTCTGTTAAAACTGAGAATACCCGCGACCCGTTGTTGACATAACGAGAAGCCAGATCAACAGGGTCTGGAATCGGATCAATCTCCCCTGCAGAAGGAGAAGCCCGTTTGATCTCAGAAATCACAAATGCAGCGCCCCCAAACGGAACCAGAGGAAGAACCCGCTTTTCATCCAGATCAAGCCCCTGTCTGTACCCCTCTTGAGCAATCCGTTTTTTTCTCGAATTGAGAATGGCCTCTAAAATATCAACACGCTCCATTATCCATCTCTCCATATTGCTTCAACTTCTCAATCAATTCTAACACTTTTCCACTTTGAATATGGGTTTTCATGGAGCGATACCCTTCTTCAATTGAAGGAACCCGCCCCGTAACATAAAGAGCCGCCCCTCCATTGAGTGCAACCGAATCACAAAGGGGCGAGTCTTCCCCTGCAGAAAAAAGGTTAATCGCTGCTTCGACATTTTTTTTCGGATCTGCACCAATCAGCTCTTCGCCACTGTAATCGGAAAGCCCAAACTGTTTAGGGTCTATAATGAACTCAACCACTTCGCTTGAGTCTGCAGAAGCCTCAACCGCAACAGTTTTTTCAGAGATCGATATCTCATCTCCCCCATCTTCTCCATGCACTACCAACACTTTTTTTGCACCAAGCCGTACCAGGCTTTCGGCCATTGGCTCCATAAAAACAGGATCAAAAACCCCAACCACCTGATACTCCGCTTTTGCCGGATTCAACAACGGGCCAAGAAGATTAAAAATTGTCTTAATCGCAAGATCCTTACGGCTATTGGCAGCAAAGCGCAATGCGCTGTGATAAATCGGAGCAAACAAAAAAGCAAAACCAGTTTCATTGAGCATTTTTTCCGCTTTTTCAGGAGATAAGGAAGCAGGAATTCCAAGCTGTGCATAAAAATCAGCACTTCCACTCAAAGAACTCACAGCCCTGTTTCCATGCTTGGCAACCCTTACCCCCATTGAAGCAGCAGTCAAAGCTGCCATGGAAGAAATATTGAAAGTCCCCAGCCCATCGCCACCAGTGCCACAAGTATCCAGAAGTGCAGCTCCAGCATCAATTGGAATCATTTTTTTTCTTAAAACCCCGGCAGCGGCAGTCAATTCATCAGCAGTGATTCCTTTCATATTCAAGGCAGTTAAAATTCCAGATATTACATTCTCTTTCAAGTTGCCTTCAGTCAGTTCTTCCATAAATGCATTCATCTGATTACTCGAAAGATCTTTTTTTGCAACAAGAGCTTTGAGTAAAACAGAGGGATCAAAGGGCTCCCGTTTATATGTAAAAAAGTTTTTTAAAATCTTCTTTCCTTCCTTGCTGCCAATCGATTCAGGGCGAAACTGTATCCCTTCAATTGGCAATGAAATGTGGCGAACCCCCATAATCTCCCCGTCAACATCTGAACGGGAAGATACCTCAAGCTCATTTGGTAAAGTCCTTTCTTCCAGGATAAAAGAGTTATAGCGGGTAAAGACAGATGGATTTGGAACCCCCCGATATACCCCTTTCCCATCATGACGAATAGTATCTACTTTTCCATGAGAAATTCGAGAAGAAGCCACTATGGTTCCTCCAAATACTTCTCCAATTGCCTGAAGACCAAGACAGATTCCTAATATAGGCATCTTTTCTTTAAAATAATCAATTGCCTGCAAACTAATTCCAGCCTCCACGGGTCGTCCAGGCCCCGGACCAATCACCAGACAAATCGGTTTTTTCTGTTCAATCTCTTTTATTGTAATCGCATCATTTCGAAACACTTCAACAGGCTCCGAAGTAATTTCGGTTAAATATTGAACAATATTATATGTAAACGAATCATAATTATCAATCATCAAAATCATTCTAATTCCCCTTTATATGTTTAAAAGCTAAAGGATTAAACCCAGAGCCTTTGCATTGGCTCTAAGTTTTTCACGAGTCTCTTCATATTCCCGTTCAGGCAAAGAATCATAAACAACCCCTGCCCCTGCCTGTAAATAAATATGATCCCCTTTTTTCAAGCCACAGCGAATCGCAATACAGGTATCTAAATCACAATTTCCGTCTAAACCAGGTTCCACATATCCAATCACCCCTGCATAAAACGAACGGCTATTTTTTTCCAGTTTGCTGATTGTCTCAATAGCTCGAATCTTAGGTGCACCAGAAACAGTTCCAGCAGGAAAGGTAAAACGAAGCGCCTTTACGGAACTCACTTCATCCAGCAAATTAGACTCCACTTGAGAAACCATGTGCATCACATGGGAATAATACTCCACCTCCCGTTCCTCAGTAACCACAACGCTTCCCCCTTGACTCACACGACCTAAATCGTTTCGCGCAAGATCTACAAGCATGAGGTGTTCAGCAGCCTCTTTTGGATCAGCAAGAAGCTCCTTTTCCAGCTCCAAATCCTCTGCTTCACCCAATCCCCTTCTGCGAGTTCCAGCGATGGGTCTTACCTTTGCCCTACCCCCCTTTACTGCCAAATGCACCTCTGGAGAGGAACCAAAAATTTCAAAATCATCAAAATTAAGATAAAAAAGATAGGGAGAAGGGTTTGCCCTCCGCAATCTTTTATATGCCGAAAAACCAGGAATTGTGCTTTTTAATGTAAGCCGATCAGAAAGAACACATTGTAGCAAATTACCTTTTTTGATTTCATTTAAAATATATTTTGTATTTTCAAGAAAAGTTTCTTTTGCACCCGGGTTTTCTATCACATCAGCTTCATATTCACGGGTATCTGCCGACATAAAGTTAAAATCGTAATCATTAATTCGTTCTTCCACTTTTCCCAGTTTAAAATTCAATCGCTGGAGTCGCTCTTCTTTTTCTTCTTTCTTTCCCGAATCTGAACGAAATTCCTCTTCTCCATAGTCTAAAGCCGCCATATGCATTATATCAGTGAAATGATCATATACAATAAAAACTGTACCAAAAATAAACACCGCTTCAGGAACCCCGATTGGATCAGGTTTCTGTGTCAGATGAATCGAATCACAGCGAGCACTATACTCAAAAGAAAGATACCCTACCCCGCCACAGGGAAGGGGAAACTCCTGTTTTTCAAAAAGCAAAGCCATTTTTTGAGCATAGTCTAAAATATCGGTCTCTCCGGAAAGCCTCTGCCAATCCATTCCCTTTTGCCATATTAAATGATCTTTTCCCTGGATCACCCTAAACGCTTCTTCAACAAGCAAAATAGAATAACGAGATTTCCCTTTTTTATAGGAAGAAGATTCCAGTATCACTTTTGCCTTTAATTTATCGGCAAGAGTAACAGGAGTAAATCGCTCTGCTGGAATCGTTCTAACGGCTATTATTCCCGACATCATAGACCTCCATTGTTTCTATATATAGCAACAATAAGTTATTCCCCTTTTTGCTGTCAAGTGTGTTCAAAAAAATAGAGCAAAAGTTTTGAATAAACATATATTATCACAAATAAAAGCAGATAGATTAATACTGCAAATTTAAACTTCACAAGCAAATAAAAAACTATCTTGTTTATAGGGGGATCTTACTTTGCGTGAATTAAGTTAGAAATATATAAAAAACTTTTAAAATTCTTGAGGTAGCCTGCTAGTGTGTTGTTGGGCACCATCTTGAATTTTTTTTAAAACTTCAGATGATATTCTATCTTTATATATTATTATACCCTGCTTAGCAAAACCTAAAATTTTCAATCTATTCATGGATTCAGCTCTTTCATATACTATATAAGATTCTTGAGCAACCATTTCATGGTCACCTTTTTTAAGAATACATGTATCATTTTCCCAGGAAAATCCATGATATGTAGCCATATTAACTACCAAATAAGCAATCATCAGGATCAGGATCGGAAATAATAAAACGGAAATGGAACTTATCTCCGTTCTTTGTTTGATCTTTTTTTAAAAATGTTGCACGTTTCATCTAACAGTAACAATCTTTAAAAAATTCTCTTTCTGATTGTTGCGATAAAATTTCACTACTAATTACAGTAATTTCTTCTTCACTTCTACCAATTTGTATTAAAATATCTTCTACTGGAAGAATAAAACTTGTATTGAACCTGTTAGCATCTTCCCAACGCACTTCAGGAAATAAATCTTTTCTATGAGTATAATCTATCATCTCGCGAAAATCATAAAGTTTAAATTCATCATCAACTTTATTAATTTCACTTAATTCAAAATCAGAAATTAAATTAGTTGATAGATTATTATCATTAACTAATAGTTTTAAATCATAACCCTCTTTAACGAAGAGGGCATCCCAGATTTCTCTACCAGAAATGTTTTCACCTTTTATTAAATCATAAATAGTAGATGTGACAGGACCTTCCCTGAGTGAAGCATAGGAATCTGTAGTTATATTAAAACATGATTTTTCAAAATATCTCCTGTCAATAATATAGAGCAGCTTGACTAATTTAGTATAATTAATAGCTCCACCATTCCTTTTGATCAGATAATTAATAATTTGAACAACCTTGCGAATGTCAAATTTATATGAAATCATCAAAATACTCCCTTGAGGCACTTTTTACTTCAAACAGAGTGTAACAGATTATTTTTCCTATGCAACATGAAAATTCAAAAATTTTTATAATTGCTGGATCAGTATACTTATATTTATATTTAATATAAAAAAAATTAATATTGTCAAAAAAAGCAACAATTTTTTCAACATATAAATCGTCAAGAGAAATTTTAGCACATTATAAAAATAGTGTGCAGCTTACAATGAAAAAAAGGGAGATGAGGGTCAGAGCACCTATTATCAACGGTTACCTAACGCCAGCATAGTTAGTGTATAAAGATAACTGAAGTTTATTATATTTCCCAATAATACTGGAATGACTGGAATGAGTTAAAATTATAAACTCACTACAGATTTAAAAAACAAAATCCCCAGCTGATAATATTGATAGCATTAAAAATATTACACAAAATTTTCTATTAATAGTGCGCAAAAACTTGACAAAACAACCTTATCATCTATACTATATATAGTACTAATACAAGGGTTATAAAAATGACACAGACGATAACAGCAAATGATTTAAAAACTAAAGGTATTTCCATATTAAATGAGGAAACCTCCGCAGGAGACGAAGTAATTATCACTGTAAGAGGGAAGAATAAATATGTTGTTATTCCAATTGATGTTGGTAGTCATGATAAAGTTTATTGATAATCCTGACAAATTTCATCGCCTGACTTTTAAAAATCCGGCTCATTGATTATCTGGTAATATAACAAACTTCACTCCCATTCCCTCAAAAAACATCTGCGCAAAACATATATTATCACAAACAAAACCCAATAAAATTAATACTTTAAATTCTCAAATAATACTTGAACAAAGAAGGCTGTATTTAATAGTAATACATATTTTAAAAAAATATTACTTTATAATTACATATAACTGATAAATAACATGAATAAAAGA
>CAYTLM010000063.1:0-11226 GCA_964438485.1 uncultured Leptospirales bacterium
CTATGTTACGTTTCAGTTTAGCATTTACAGTATGTCTGGGGATATAAAGTTTAGATCCATCAAGAAAATGTAGAGTCCGCCCATCATCAGTTTTTTGCATGGATCGGATAAGAAGCAGGTCTATAGAATCAATTTCGGAATATCTTGTCTGTGCAGCAGATTCCGGTAAGGTGTTTATTTCTGTAGAAAGGCCAAGGAGTGCCTGCTGCTGCAATTTTTTGCGTACTGTTTCAAGTTCAACTTTCAGTTTGCTTAGGCGATCTTCTTCTTGTCTTTCTTTATAAGTATTTTCCAAAAGATGGCGAATGTTGGCAGGGAGGCTGATTTTATCAATGTTTTCCCAAATTTCAAGAGATCGGCATAAAATATACTCACTATATATTAAAGAGGAGCTGCCGAACTGTTTTTCTTTAAACAAAGCATCTTTATATAAAGGAGCAAGAATAAGAGCCTGGCATTTTGCTTCAGGGGGTCTGAATTTATTAAATATTGCATGACGCCATAGCCGTCCAATTCGCTGGAGTAGCATATCTGTGGGGCAGATGCGTGTTACAAGAAAATCTGCATCAATATCTATTGACTGTTCCAGCACCTGTGTGCCAATTAAAATTCTGCCTTTCTTTTTCCTTAAATTCAAGCCATCTTTACCATATAAAGAAACCCAGTATTCCTCATTGATATTGCGTTCTGACTTAATAAAGCGGGAATGTATTAAGCCGCATTCAACAGACCCTTTATCTGTGCGGGCAGAAATAAAACGATAAATTTTTTGAGCTTCAGCAACTGTATTTTCAATCCAAAGCACCTGTTCACCTGATTCTGATTTTTCAATTATTAGTTCAATAGCCTTGTTTTCATCATTGCAATGTAATATCTCTACTTCATGGCTATAATTATTCTCTACATTAAATTCTGAAAGAGACGAAGAATTATTTGGAAAGGATGTAATCAATGGATAATGGGATGAGAGTTCATTTGAATCAGCGAGTTTCAGAATTTGTAATTTTTGTTTACCAGTAAGAGTTGCACTTAGTATTATAACAGTACATCCGATTTCCCTAAGGCATGAGATTAGCTCATTCATTATTGTGCCAGTATAGGAATCATAACTATGTACTTCATCAAGAATAACAACTTTGCCTGCAAGACCAAAGGTTCTGACAAAGCCATGAGTAACATTCATAACAGCCATTAATGCCTGGTCTATTGTCCCTACGGCAAATGGAGCAAGAATACCACGTTTAGAAGAATCAAACCAGCTTCCACCAGTGTCTGCATCTTCTCCAAAAATTATTTGGCTAAGCCAGGCTGAACTATGAAGTAATCTCGCATTTAAAATTTTATTATCTGTATTTATAATTTTTTGAAGAAAGCTGTTTACTCGATCAAAGATTTTTTCTGAAGTAAGCCGGGTAGGGAGAGCAAAATATATACCTGTTGCCTTAGCCTGAGAAAGCAGTAAATATGCAGCATATAGTGCAGCTTCTGTTTTCCCAATACCCATAGGTGCTTCAAGAATATACACACCAGAGCCAGAAATGGAATTTATCAATTCTGTTTGTACTGAATTTGGAGAAAAGTTGAATATATCAATGAAAGACAAATCCGGTTTAACAGATATTTTTTGAAAACCAGCATCAATTACGGCAGATTGTGCCATCCCCTCAAGTTTAACGTTGCTGGGATTATTCCCAAGTTCAAGTGTTGAGAAAATACCGCCTGAACCAATCCAGTCTGAAATTGTGACAAGTCCTGCTATAACATTGGCATGAACAAATGTCTCAATATGTGGCCAGCTTTTATCATTACATGTAAAATAATTGATTAAATTTGTTACCAGTTCGTGTCTAAGTTGAGTCCAGGACTCACCTCCGTATGAATTCTCTGTTCGTGGAAATGAGTTTGGGTTAAAACCATGATGTTTTGCCACAATATCAGATATGTAACTGCTTTTTTTATCCAATATATTTGACAAAGATATTCCGCTTACTTTTGCATGGAAGCTGTTTCCTTTACGTTTCGCGTGGTCGGAGTTTGCATTGGAAAGTTCCGGATAATCACTTTTCTTCCATGATGTAAGAAATTCATGAATCATTAATTGAAAATCAGGGCTGATTTTACCCACGTCATGACAGGCTGCAATTAAATCAGAACCTGAAGGGAAAAGTTTTTTTTGTAACCATGCTGGATAAAAAGAGATGAGCTGGCGAGCAACAAGACCAACAATTTTACAGTGAGTTTCAACATCAAGCCCTTTGACAATACTGGCATCATTTTTTTGCACAGTTTTACTAATTGGCTGTAATGTTATTTTATAATCGGGTGTTTTATTTGTTTTAGCGCCTAACATATACTACCTGAATATGTATTTTTAGAAAATAAGTTTGAAACTTTCTCAATTTAGGAACAGATAGTTAAGCAATGTTTTAAGATTTATCATTTTATATGCCATTAAACTAAAAGCGTCAAGGAAATAATACGAAATTAGAGCTTGAAATTTTAATGAAATCAGAACATAGTCATCTCGATACGCTGATACTCAGTTACTCGATGACCGGGATGAATGCAAGGTCGTCGATAGTCATCTCGATACGCTTAATCAGCTACTCGATGACCAGGATGAATGCAAGGTCGTCGTTCGTCATCTCGATACGCTGATACCGGCTATTCGATGACCAGGATCAATGCAAGGTCGTTGTTCGTCATCTCGATACGCTGATACTCAGTTACTCGATGACCAGGATCAATGCAAGGTCGTCGAGTGTTCCGAGCGAAGCGAGGAAAGTATCGAGACGGCCCTTGAAGGCGTGGAGAATATAGGTTCAGGAAAATATCGAGACGACTGTTGTTCGTCATCTCGATACGCTGATACTCAGCTACTCGATGACCAGGATCAATGCTAGGTCGTCGATAGTCATCTCAATACGACTGTTGAAGGCGTGGGAATATAGGTTCAGGAAAGTATCGAGACGACTGTCAATAGTCATCACAGGAATCGTGCCTGTTTTGCCAGTATTCCCTGGTAAATTTTGAAAGCAAATAAAAAAACTGGATGTACCTGGGATTACCTCTTTCAATCCTTTCAATTACTTCATCTATCAAGGCTCCTTTGAATTTCATAATACCATCATAACCGTGGGCAAGAAGAATATACTCAGGATTAAGCTCTTTTATTTTGAGCAAAGTTTTTTTCATAGAGCAGGGGAAAAGTACAGGCACTGGCGGAAGATATTTTCCCTTATTATAAATTACAGTATCTGCCACATAGATGATGCTGTTTTTTTTATTATATAAAAGCATATTGTGCAAAGTATGACCTGGCGCATAAATCGAACTCCAGTCACTAAAAATTGGCAGCTTTGATTCATTGAACAGCTTGTAGTCAGGATTAGTTTTTTTGCTATAGTAAAGAAGCCTGTGTTTTGCTTTAAGTTTTACTGCCATGAAACGGGCCTGGAGAGTATCAGAAATATGCTGAAGAGCTCCTCCTGCTCCAGAGTACCAGTCATCAATGTTGTGAGGAGCTGCAATTGCTATATTATAATTTTTGCGCAAAATATTTGCAGCTCCAGCATGGTCAGGGTGACAATGGGTAACTGCTATAAGCTTGACATCGCTCATTTTTTTATTGAGTTTTTCTTCAACAACTGTCTGGAGCCCCTTTGCATCGGGTCTGCTTGCTCCATCAAGAATTAATATTCCATGGGGATATTCAATAAGGTAGTTGTTTTGTACATAGCCTTTGTATGTGTGAATATTAAAGCCTGCAAATTTCGAGATTGTCACAATCTATATCCTGTGCGAAAAAGATTTATATTATATATAGAAGATTTACAATACAGACTTATTATTGATAATAACTTTTAATTCAAGTCAATTTTAATAAAAAATTTATTAGTTCATTTTATATTTTTGGGATACAGAGGCTGGCTGTCTAAAAGTAATTTCCTTGTCATACCGGCTGTAGCAAAGCGGAATGCCGGTATCTCTTAGGCTTGATTATATCAGGAGATTCCGGTATTTGTACAAATTGAAGTTACAAAACCGGAATGACAATTCTTTTCAAATCCGACTTTTGAGATTGCCCCTTATAGTATAGTAGTATGCAAAAAGATGCCCCGCTCTTTGAAAAAATGCTGGACAGGGTTTACAAATTTAAAAAAATTAAAAAGTCGTAGAACAGTATAATCTTACAATAAGGGTGAAAAATGATTAGAATTAATGATAATTTTTTGAAACTAAAAGCCTCATATCTTTTTTCAGACATAGCCAAAAAGGTAAATGAATTTAAAAACGCAAATCCAGATAAGGATATTATAAGGCTTGGAATTGGTGATGTTACACTTCCACTTCCTGAGGCGTGTATAAAAGCCTTCCATAGTGCTGTTGATGAGATGGCTAATGTTGCAACATTTAAGGGATACGGTCCTGAACAGGGCTATGATTTTTTAAGAGAAAAAATTGCCTCCTTTGATTTTAAAGCAAGAGGAGTATCAGTTGCAGCTGATGAAATATTTATTAGTGATGGCGCCAAGTGTGATGTAGGAAATATTCAGGAGATTTTTCATCCTGACGCAAAGATTGCAGTTCCTGATCCTGTTTATCCGGTTTATGTTGATACTAATGTTATGGCTGGGCGAACCGGAGTTAATATTGATGGAAGATATGAAGGTATATGCTATATGGACTCAAACGAGGAAAATGGTTTTGTCCCTGCGCTTCCATCTGACAATGTTGACCTTATTTATCTTTGCTTTCCCAACAATCCAACAGGAGCTACAGTCACAAAAGATCAGCTTAAAACATGGGTCAACTATGCCAAAGCCAATAAGGCAATAATCCTCTTTGACGCAGCATATGAATGCTTTATAAGGGACGAATCTTTGCCACACAGTATTTATGAAATTGATGGGGCAGATGAGGTTGCCATAGAATTCAGGAGTTTTTCTAAAAATGCAGGTTTTACAGGAACCAGGTGTGCTTACACTGTTGTTCCTAAAAAATGTGTGGCATATAATGAAAAAGGTGAAGCTGTTCCTCTTCATCCAATATGGCTAAGAAGACAAAGCACCAAGTTTAATGGGGTTTCTTATCCTGTTCAAAAAGCCGCTGAGGCTGTTTATTCCCAGGATGGCATTAAGCAGGTAAAGGATCTGGTTGATTATTACCTTGGGAATGCTGCTGTTGTTCTTGAAACAATGAATTCTCTTGGATATAAATGTACCGGGGGAGTTAACTCTCCATATATCTGGATGAATGTAAAATCAGGGTCCTGGGAATTTTTTGACAGGCTCCTTACCCAGGCTGCTGTTGTCACAACTCCGGGCTCAGGATTTGGCAGCTGTGGTGAAGGCTACATACGAATAAGTGCATTTAACTCCAGGGAAAAAGTAGTTGAAGCAATGGAAAGAATAAAAAAGGTTTTAGGATAATTTTTAAAAGCTTGTTGTTTTGAGTTAATGTAAAAAAGGATCATGAGGTTTTAATGGCAGAGTCTAATGATGAAGCAAAAAAAATTCTGAATGATTTTTTAAAAACTGCCTCTCCCCATGAAATCCAAGAGCTTTACAGGCTCCTGGATGAAAGAGAAAAAAGCAGGGGAGGGGTAAAAGTTGATGTTCAGAATTTAGCAAAGACAATGTCAAAGCAGATAGAAAAACAGCTTGGCATGACCAATCTGAATACTAAAAAAATGGCCAGGAATATGGTTATACAAATGGCCAGAAAGTATAAGCCGGAAATAACAGATAGAGAACTGGCGCAGATTGTGAACAATATGGTGCCTGAAAAAAAACCTGAATCAGCAGCAAGGTTGCCAGCAGATATTCTTAAAACCATGGTGATACAGTTTATTGCCTATAGCTCTGGAAATATGAGTGCCGCAGAAAAAAGGAATTTGCCCCAGGGATGGGAAAAAAAATACTGGAGTTACTTTTCGCAGGAAATAAAGATTTCAATTATAGAATATTTAAATGGGAATATAAATAAAAGGGATTTTTGGAGCAGAGTAAACAGAGAGGCATTATCAAAATAAAATCAGGATGTAAGATGACGAACTTCAACTTTTTCCAGGTCAATTCTCTTGAGTTTGCTTCTGAAATTTGTAGTATTGTCATCAATAATTTTTTGTAGATAATTCATCTGCTTTTCAATAGATTCAATATAAAGATTTTTCTTTATTCTGAATCTTGATCTAAAATGATATTCTGCAAATTCATAGCATCTCATTAAATTCTTGTTTAAGCGCACCATTGTGGTTTCATAAAAAATAAGGGTTTTCCTTAATATATCAAATTCAGTCTCAAATCCTTCCAGCCCTGCTTCTATAAACTCCCGATATAAAAAAAGCAGCTTTTCCAGATAAGCTCTATCTGCCATTTGACTAAGCAGGTCTGCTGTGCCTAATATGGAACATGCGAGTGCCTTCTCATCATCTGTTACTGTTCTACAGTCAAACTTTAGCCCTGTACATTTAATAAAAGAAATAATCCTGTCTCTTCTTTTAGGGGTGAGTTTAAAAGCTTCAGCATTTTTTTTTGTAAATTCCATACTTCGCTTAATATGGGTTTTTGTGTATTTTGCACCAGTTCCTGTGGTGTCCCAGTCTTCCTGTATGTAGCCTGTATCGTGCAGCATTGCTGCAATGAGAAGATCTGCAGAAACTTCTTCAGGTATTGATTCCGCTGAAATATTTCTGCCATCAATCAGGCGCATTGTAGCAATAAAACAATTCAGAGTATGAGGCAAATTATGATAGTCCGTGTTGCATGCCCTGTATCCGGGAAAATCACCTTCAAAAAGTGACTTAATCAGGTAAAAACAGTTCTCAACTATATCAAAAGATTCAGCTTTGTAATTTAGAGTAAAAATGTTCCTGCATTCTGCAAGAATTGCAGAAGGGTTGTTGTGATCAAGGAGCATTGAAAGCTGAATTTTTTCATTAGTGAGCATTTTGTTCTCTCTTTTCAGTGTTTTTATATACAATTTATTCGATACAGTAGTTCCTTATTCAATTTTGTTACAAAGCTATATTATTAAAAGAATCATATTATATATTAAAATATAATGAAATAAATTTCAAGAGAAAATCTCATTTAACTTTAATTAATCCTTGTTTATTGTGAATTATCATAAATTCGATGTTTTTTATGCAGATAAATTTAGAATAGCTATTAAAAGTATAAAACAGCATATGACAGGAAAACTGATTTATATTATTAAAATTGATCCAATATCTATTATAGGATTTTGGGAAAGATAGCTGATGCTAAGGTCTCTTTTCTTTATAAAATCAATAATTATATCACAGTCAGGGTGATGGTCTATTTTGCCAGTGAGTAAAATAGTTTTTTTAAAGCAGCCTGAAGCTCCGCCAATAAAGCCCTGTTTATAGCCGGGCAGATCAATAAAGCCTGGTGTAATGAGCAAAGAATCTATTTTATTTACTACAGCAATTTTATGTATGGATTTATCTGCAGTTATAATACTTTTATCATCAACAATAAGAGTGGAGCATTTACTGTAGCCCTGATTAGTGTTTATTAAATTTATATTATTGTCAGTGAAATATTTTTTAATTTCAGGAGGGGTGCATTTTGCTTTATGAATGGCTATATTTCCAATGCACACAATGTTATAGGCAATGTCTAAGGGATATTTATTATTCAGTTCTGTGGAGCAGATATTTACATTGTAGTAGTTCTCAAGGGATTTTACAACATCCTTGGAAATTGCAGGGTGCGTAAAAACAGAATTATTATGTACAAAAATTTGAATGTCAGGGTGGCTGCATATTGGTTCTGCTACAAGGTTTGTAGGGGGTATGGGGATTATTTTAAATCCCATGGCAAGATTTTCTTTAACATCATCTGGCGAACGTGAATCGATTATAGCAATAGATTTCAGAGATGAAAATCTCCTGCTGCTTCCGGCTGATAAATTATATTTTCAATAAGAAAAAAACAGTCATTGTTTTCTGATGGTATAACCTCGCCAATTTTTTGGCAAAAAGCTTCTGTTCCAGGAAAATCAAAGATTGAAACATGATTTTGTTCAGGTGCACGCTGATCAGGAAAAACAAGCATAAATTCATTGCGCATTCCATTGCCAAGATTTTTAAGCTGAAATTTTGTATTCATGGTAATAATAATGGGTTCTATTTTTTGAGGTTCAATTATACGGGCGTTTTTCAGTTTATCTTTTATTTTTTTTACAGAGGAGTCATGAGGATTAAAGGAATCAATTATTTTAGCTATGCGATCATAGTCCAGGCTTGTTATTATATATTTCTTTTTTTTAAATAACATTGTAAGACCCTGCTGAAATAATTATTATCAAACATATGTATATTTAATATCAAGTCTCTGCTTAATGTCAATAAGAAAGTTTCAAAACAAATAAAAATATGTTTTTCTATAAAGGGCTTTGTTCCAAAAGGTTGTTTATTAATGTATAATTTGTAAGCTCCTTTACGGGGAATTCTCCTGAATGAGAAAAAATCTGTAAAAAGCAGATAAGCCCGTTTTGGAGAAAAACTGCGGCTGAAGCACTGGAATTAAGTTCAGAAGAAAGTATTTCCAGCCCATCAAGTATAATGTTTTCACCATTTTGCTTTTCAGGAATGTAAGCGGTTTTATATCTGTATAGCACTTCCTTTCCATTATGTTCAAGGCCTTCAAGTTTTAAAAAATCAATCTGTTCAAGAAGATAGTTTTTATCAGGCAAACAGGACACAAGGTGCTCAATTATGTCTCGTTGAAATTTTGAAAATATCATAGTTATAACATCTTTATATTTAGTAATTTAAAACTTTTGTATTATTGAATAATGTTCAATAATATTGCAACTCTTATTTTTTTAATATAGAGAGATAAGAGAAAGAGCTGTAAAAGGTGCTATATTCTTCTTTTCAGGGGAATGTAATAATATCCCATATTTCAGGAGTTTCCTGTGAAATTCTCCAAAAAGCAACCTTGTTTATGGAGCTATTTTTGTAAAGTTTCAATTTGTCAGCTATTGTATTTTTATCATCAAAATAATGGGTTACTTTAACTGTAGTGGAATAGGTGAAAAAAGGGATTTTGTCTTCAGTGTATTTTATTTCAGGTTTTAATTTTTCAATTATATTTTTGGTGTTATTAAGTCTGTATGCACGAGCAGGATTTTTATCGATCCATGCCCTTCCGTAAAAAGGTATGCCCATAACTATTTTTTCAGCAGGTATTTTAGAAACTGCATAATTTGTCACTTTCTCACACCAGTTAAGAGATGATACAGGTCCTGGTTTGCTTGTGCTCCAGTGCTGATCATAGGCCATAATAATTATGCGATCAGCTATTTTACCTATTTTGTTGTAATCAAAAGCATCATCAACATTTTTTCGTCTTGCTGGTACAGCAATGCTTAGGGTTTTGCCTTTAAGCTCTTTTTTTAAAATTGTGAGAAATTCTAAAAATATATCTTTATCAGCAGGAATAACAGATTCAAAATCTATCTGCACTCCGTCAAAAGGGGCAGATGCAGCAACAATGTCATTAATCAGCTTGTAGCGCAAATTAAATGCAGGATTAAGGCATATGTGTGTGAGCGTAAAATTTCCTGTTTCAGCAATTACAAGGTGAACTCTTCCTTTGTAGTTCTTTATCCTTTTTATATTGGGTGTACCGTAGAGTGTGCCTGTTCTACTAATGCGTGCAGAAAAATATCCTATATCTGTTACAGGGATTTTATCTGTCAAATGAGCCTCTTCTCCTGACATGAGGTATCCCCATATTTCATTGAATTGATACACCTCTTCACCTGTTTGTGCGGAGGAGCTGGATACATGGGTGAGTGAAAATATAACCATGAATAGGGTGATGAAAACAAAAGAGATGCGATTTATCATATGTTCATACCTTGTTGCATGTTTTTTTGAATTTCCCAGAGTGCGAGAATTTTTTCCCTGAATGCGAGAATATATATTCTCGCATTCAGGGAAACTCTTTGTCAAGCATATTCGCACTTTCAGGGGAAACTGTATTTTCCTCTCTTCCATTGATATTGTTAATAAAAAGTTTGACTTTAACGGATTATTTGATACTAAGTATTAACTTTAATAATAAATGGAGGCTGTATAATGAAATATGGAGCACAAAACAACATTGTTGCAAAAGTAAAAATGATTAAATCCGGTGATGTTATGTCTCAGGTAAAATTTGATGTGGTTACTGCAAATGAGATGAGTTCGGTTTTAACAACAGACTCTGTTCAGTCGCTTGGCCTTAAAGAGGGGGATATGGTTAATCTTGTAATTAAAGCAATTCATGTATTGCCTGTAAAGGAGTAATTTTATTACTCCCCCCTGTACCCGTGAAACACCATTTGTTTTCTTCAAGCTCATGTTTTAACCATTGGATTTGGATGTATCTCAGATGGTTTTGCAAATCGCGGTTATTCCGGATTATATGGTCATGAAAAGATTTTTGCCATTTGAACCTGGGGAAGGGGCGTGATTTTTCCTGAATGCGCGAATATATATTCGTGCATTCAGGGTCGTTCGCGTGTTGAATGATCTCATTGATGTGGAGAGAACTTGTTCGTTTAAGATTTTGAATAATTTGAGAATAATTGTATTCAATGCCCGGTTTAATAAGGAGATGAACATGGTCAGGGTTGATTTTATATCCCAATATTTCAAATTTTTTTAATTCAAGGCAGATCTGTAAATCAGATAGAAATATTTCACAGAAAATATCTTCTGCAAAAAACGGATATCTGTTTTCTGTATTCGTAGTGATAAAATATATCGCCCCTGGGGAATATATTCTCTTCTGTGAATTTTTATGCAGACCCATATTATATATACGTTTGACAGTGCCTGAATTTTGAAAAAAATTATTTTTTTTAAAAAAATGTGTGAAATCCCCCTTTTAAATTTGTAATGCAAAAATTGATTGAATTTTAATATTACACTATGTAATATGTTGTTAAATATTAGATTTTCTCTATAGCAGGTGTTGGGGAAAAAAGATGACTGAAGATATTTTAAAAATTATAAAAGATAACATTCTCCTTGAGCTCAGGGATATATCCGGAGTTGATGCAGTCTATCTTTTCGGATCATCAGTTAATGGTAAAATTACAGGTAGCAGCGATATTGATCTTGCTATACTTTTCTCTGAAAATAAAACAGTGGATATTGACAGACTTGATATTATGTCCCGCCTTTCATCTGCAGCAGGAAGA
>CAYTLM010000064.1:0-11184 GCA_964438485.1 uncultured Leptospirales bacterium
GGAGAAAAAATTACTATTGAATTTATCCAGAGAGTCAGGGATGAAATTAAGTTTGGATCTCCAAAGGCTCTTGTTGAACAGATTCAAAAGGATGAAGCTAAAGTACGGGAAATTCTGAAATAATAAAGAGAGAAGCTTGTGAAAAAATTTATATTTTACTATAATTTTAAAAATATAACATTAAGGCTCATATCAGATCAGCTTTTTCTTAAAGCTGCTGAGTTTTGTGAAAAAAAGGCGCCTTCAAAAATTACTGAAAAAACTCCTTTACCTTTAATTATGACTGTAAAATGGCTTAACAGCTATTTTCATGTTGTGCCTGATGAGTTTCCTGAAGTTGTACCTGTGTCATCCAGGGAAAAAAAGGATATGAATTTTGAATCCGGGGAATACGAAAACAAGCTTTTTCTTGATATGACTGGTTATAGTGAAAAGGAAATTTCCATATATAAAAATTTGCTAAAAGTACCTTTTGGAAGCACCATCTCCTATGGGCTTCTTGCAGAAATAAGTTCCATTCCCTCAGGCGGGAGATTTGCAGGAAACTGCATGGCAAAAAACAGGTTCCCTGTAATTAATCCCTGCCATAGGGTAATTAGAGCTGATGGCACCTGGGGGAATTTTACAGGTGGCACACACATTAAGGAGTTTCTTCTTGAGTATGAATCCAGGGCCTTTAATGACCCTGGAAAAAAATAATTGTTAGATTTTTGCCTTATGCCTGTTTTCTTTGAGCATTGCTATTATAAAGCCCCCTGTTACAAGAAGTGTACCAAGCCATACCAGCCATATTAACCTTTTGAAAGACACATCAATAATGGCATAATCAGGAGGTATGTTTGCTCCCTTTTCAGGGGTAATGTGAATTTTAATTTTTTTGTTACCTGCATCAATCCCTTCCAGGGTTATAATTCTATCAGTATCTGCAATTTTGTTTTCTATGGGAAGGTGGTGACCCATGCTGTGTTTCATGCCTGGTTTGTATTTTTTTCCATTAACCAGTATATTTGCATAGATTGTCATATCACCGGAACCCATTTGTGAAACATCAAAGTCTATAAATTTTACTTTAAGACCGCTTATGGTCTGCTCTTCACCCTTGTTTATAATTGCAGATGAAAAATGGCTTTCTGCAAAAACATACTGTTGAGGTGTAATATAAATATCACCAGCAGGTCCTTTAAGTATAAATGGTTCCCTGAAAAGAGACTGGGTTTTAGGATTTATAAAATAGGGCATGTGTCCATGGTATTCCTTATTGTTTTTTTGAACTGTAATAGCTACTGATGATGGATCAGTAAATTCAAATCCCTCAAGTGCTATAGATACAGGACCTGTTTGAACAGTTGATCCTTTTTCAATCGTTTTCTGTTCTGTCCATGAATGGAAATTTGACGAAATAATTCCCAGCACCAGTATTGCAACACCTATGTGAGCCATAAGCGGTGCAATTGCAAAGAGCTTTTTGCTTTTGTACATGTCTCTTATAATCAGATATGTAAGGAAAAGAGACAGTATTGTAAAGATATAGGCTATTGGATTTTTGGTAAACATGATATTAAAGGCTGTTCCTGTTATTACTGCAAGTATGGCAGCAATAATAGCTGTTGTTTTTGAGTACCTTTGAATTGCAAATGAAGCGAGAATTATAAAGAGCAGTATAAGTATTCCAAAGGGGATTGAAAGATTGTTGTAAAAGCTTTCAGTAACAGCAGTGGGGTTTTTTAGGAATAAGCCTGAAAAAATAGGTAAAGATGTGCCTGTAAAAATTATCAGGTTGTAAACCCCTAATATTATTATCCCAAAAACAGTTAAGCTTTCCTTTATAAAAAATTTATCAGCAAGCTTTTCTGATTTAATGCTGCTGAATCCTTTTAAAAAGAGGAATAGGGATATGATAATAAAAAATAAAATATAGCTTATGAGAAAAATTGCAGTATCGGACTTTCCAAAGGAATGAACAGAGAAATCTGAAAGAACTCCACTCCTTGTAAGAAAGGTGCTGTAAAGCACCAGTATAAAATAGGCAAGTGCCATGAAAAGGTTGGCTCTTTTAAAAAGGGATTTCTGCTTTTGAAGTATTATACCATGTATAAGCATTACTGATGCAAGCCATGGTATAAGCGATGAGTTTTCAACAGGATCCCATCCCCAGTAACCGCCCCATCCCAGAACTTTATACGCCCAGTAAGCACCCATGAAAATTCCTATACCCAGTGTAAGGCTGCTGAATATTATCCATCTGTAGGACAGTTTAAGCCACTTGTCATAATCCTTTTTTAACAGAGCTGCAATTGCATAACCAAATGGTATTGTTGCTGCAGCATATCCTAAAAACAGAACTGGCGGGTGTGTAACCATCCATGGATCCATGAGAAGGGGATTAAGCCCGGTTCCATTAGAAGGGATTTGGCCTGCTTTGATTTCTCCCGGGAAATAATCCCATACTGTTGCAAAGGGACTTTTTACAATAAGCAGAATAAGAAAAAATATTTGAAGCATGGTAGTAAGAGCCATTACTATATTTTCATATTCATCCTGTTTTCTGCAAATAAAAATTCCGCATATATTCAGGAGAAAAAGCCATAGAAGAAGGCTTCCTTCATTCCCGGCCCAAAGAGCAGCAATTTTGTAAGACAGTCCCATGCCTGTTTCAGAGTGGTTGAACACATAGGCGTATTGAAACTGATCAAATAAAAAGCCGCTTAGAAGCGTGAGAAAAGCAAAAAATATCAGCAGGGATGTGAGATAGTATATTCTTCTGCTTGTGTATAGGGAGAATTGATCGCCTGATGCGCTTCTGGCTAAAAAGAACATGGATAAAATTGAAAGTACAAGTGTTATAATTAGTATTGTGTTTCCTAATCCCATATTATTTATTTTCCTTTTCGTATTTTGAAGGGCATTTTGTCAAAACCTTGTCTGCTTCAAAAAGTTGTTTTTCAGCTGAATATTTACCTATTAGTACTACCTGATCTGCATGTTCAAAGTTTAAGGGCTTAACCCCTTTGTGGAAAGCAACAAGCCTATTTTCCTTCTCATCAACAAGGGTGAATTTAAACCCCTCGTCATTGTGTTCTACAGGAGAGTCGGAAGATCGTTTGCCTATAATCTGTAAGTTTTTACCAGGCATATTCTTTGCTTCATCAAAAGAAACATAAGGGCTAAACAGATCATCGCTTATGAGGAGTATTGAAAAAACCAGGAGAATGAGGGCTATTATAAATATAATGATTCTTTTAGAGCTCATTGATATCCTCTTCAATCTTTTTTAATTTTCTATCAAGCCTGAATAAAAACAGGGCAATACCTATCCATATTATCAGCACTATTGTCATCACTTCAGCTGGCATGTTGTTTCTCCTGGATTTTAAGTTTTAATACGCTTATGCGATTCATGATATTGTATATATAAAGATATAGAAGAGTAAAAGCTGCAATTGAAACAAAGAGCGTGTATTTCATTGTTGAATCAATAAGCATTTTTTTATCAGCATTTATAAGAGTGTCAGGATGCAGGGAGTCGTACATCCTGGGAATTATAAAAATAAAAAGAGGCATTACAATCATTGCAAGTATTAAATAAACAGAGCTTATTTTTCCCCTGTTTTCATTGTGTTTAAGCGCAGAGTAGAGGCTAAAATAGGCAATATATATGAGAAGCAGTATTACAATAGAGGTTTGCCTTGGGTCCCAGTTCCAGAAACTTCCCCAGTTTAAATTAGCCCATATTGCGCCTGTTATTAGGGTGAGTATTGAAAAGTAAAGGCCTATGAGAGTTGAATTATACGCTCTCTTTTCTCTTAGTATGGAGTTTTCATTTTTCTTTATAATAATAGCAATTGATTCAAAACCTGCAATTAGAAAGGCAATAACAGATACAAATGCAACAGGTACATGGAAGTATATTGCTCTGCTTGCCTCTCCAAGTATTGCTGCAGGCGGAGCCCACATAAAGGCTAGGTAAATTGCAATTGGCATGACAATATAGAGAAGCTTGTGAATTTTCATTTTTTATTCCACCCATATATATCTGAAAAGGAGATAGGAGACTGTAGCAATAATTCCTGAAAAGAGAAGTAAAAAAAGAATATTTTTGTAATCAGCAGATCTGCTCCCTTCAATGGCAACCCAGGTATTTGATATGGATACCCACATTACAGGAAGAATAAGAGGAAAGGATAGCACTGTGAAGAGGGAGCCCTTTCCTCCGGCTTTAGATACCATTGCACCAAGTATTGTTGTGATGGAAGCAATTGCCAGGCCTCCGGAGATAACCGTGAGAATAAAAAGCACCGGATTTTGAGGTCTGGTCTGGAGAAAAAAGAGGTAGAGGGGACATACAACTGCAATAATTCCTGTAAAAAAGATTATATTGAAAATCAGCTTTGAAATAAAAACTGTTTCAGGTTTATATGAAAGCCTTAAAAACAGGGAAGTTTTTTCATCCTCTTCTCTTGTAAAGGTATGAGCAAGGCCGTTCATTGCGCTAAAAAATATTATGATCCATAGAAGTATTGCATGCACATGGGGTTCAAAACCGGTTCCCCCTGCAACAAGGCTTACTGACATGGTTGTGATAAGAGCAAAGGCAAAGCTGATATTTACAGCTGATCTGTTTCTGTACTCAACAAGAAAATCCTTGCGCAGATTTTTATAAATACCTTTCATCTAATACAATTCCTTTTGTGCAGAGTTTAATCTCATCCGGTTCATTGGTTGCTATAATTATTATTTTGTCAGGTTTTAATTCCTCAATTGTGCTGTAAAGAATATCCTTTCCCCTGGTATCAAGGTTGCTCCCTGGCTCATCAAAAAAAATTACAGTCGGATTATTTATTATGGCATTAATTATTTTTAGCCTCTGTTTCATTCCTGATGAGTAAAGCTTTATCTGTCTGTTCCTTTCTTTGTATATATTAAATTTTTGAAGCAGCTTATTAATTTTATCTTCATCTATTTTATGATTTGAAACAAATTCCATGTTTTCAACTGCTGTGAGCATATCATAGGGGTTTACCAGTGGGCTGGTAAATCCTGAATATTTTAGGTAATCTTCGGTATTAATTGTTACATTGTTTTGCGTCCATTTTACAGTCCCTGAATAGGGGCTTTGTATTCCAGCAAGTATTTGAAGCAAGGTGGATTTTCCTGCTCCATTTGCTCCTGTAATATAAAAGGATTCTCCCTGTGTAACAGAGAATGTCAGCTCTTTAAAAAGAAGATTGGAGCCAAAACGTTTTGTAACTGAATCTGCAAATATATTAATCAATTTTTTCAATCGGAGGTAAATTCCTTATATGTGTGCCATCACAAAAGGGATGGTTCTTTGAAAGCCCGCATCCGCATAAGGTGTAATGGTCTGTTGTTTCAGGCTTTGTATCTCCATCTCCTTCCATTTCGATTCCACCATAAACTTCCAGGGTTCCTCTTTTTTTTGCTATGATTTTAGGTTCACCCTTATAATAATTTATATGTCTTTTCCCATCTATTGTGTAGCAGAGAGCACCTGAGGGGCATTTTTTTATCACTTCTATAATTTCCTCCGGAGAAGCTCCATCAGCATTTACCCAGGGTCTTTTTGCTGTATCAAATACAGGCGGAAGGAGTCTTGTACAGGAGGAGTCATGGCAGCATACGGCATTGTTAAAATGAACTGTAATTTTTTCTCCTCTATAATCGCGCCATTTGTAAAAGGGTCTGTTAGGCAGCTTTTCTGTTTCCATACCTGTTTCAACATGGGTAAAGTCACAATAGGGCATTTTTTCTGACTTTCCACATCTGCAAAGGGTCAAAACAGGCTTTACTTCAAGAGGCTCCCCTTTGCTGTTTTCAAGTATTTCCAGGTCTTTTACAACATAGGGGTTTCCGTCTTTTATTATAATACGAGGGGTTTTTTTATTATCATCTGCCATGGCTTTATCCAGTTATTAAACTTTATTTTCAGGAAACACCGTAGGTTTCTCTGTATGATTCCATTTTGTCTATCATGTCTGTGCCTATTGAGTGTTCATCCCTAGCTGATGCATATTTTAAGAAATCAATTATGTCAAGTATTGTAACAATAGGGTAAACTGAAAGCCCGATTGTTTCTGTAATTTCCTGAATAGCTGATTTTTCTCCTGTACCTTTTTCCATGCGGTCAACTGATATTATTATAGCTGCCAGTTCAGGGTTGCCATTTTTTTTAAGTATGTCAATTGATTCTCTAACTGCTGTTCCTGCTGTTATTACATCATCTACAAGGATTATTCTGTCATTTTCAGAAAGCTGCTTCCCTACAAGAAGTCCCCCATCTCCGTGATCTTTGGTTTCCTTTCTGTTAAAGGTGTAACTTGTGTTTATATTAAACTCTGAAAAAAGAGAGGCAACAGTAGCAACTGCAAGCGGAATTCCCTTGTAGGATGGACCAAAAACAGCACTGTACTTTCCCTGAACATTGTCTACAATGGCGCTTGCGTAAAACATGCCAAGGGAATTAACAGCCTTTCCTGAGTAGAGCATGCCTGTGTTAAGAAAATATGGAGAGAGCCGTCCTGATTTAAGGGTAAACTCTCCGAATTTCAGGGCATTGCTGTTAAGCAGGAAGCTGATAAAATTTTTTTTATAATCTTTCATTTTTTCTCCTTATATTATGGGGCTTTTTTATCCCCTCTGGCTTATCGATTTTACATTTGAGTATGGATTAAATTTAAATATTATGCAGGCTATGTCGAGCATTTTTATGAAGCAGATGAAGCAAAAAGTGTATTGACAGACAGGACTACAAAATTTTGAAATTATAAATTGTAATATTAGAATGGGGTATTGATTGAATTGAAAAAACTGACCTTCCTTGATGGGTTCAGGGCTGCGATTCCTGTTTTTATAGGTTTTTTACCAATTGCTGTGACATTTGGTCTTCTTGCTGCTTCTCTGAATATGTCCTTTATTCATACATTTAGCTTCTCAGCACTTGTTTTTGCAGGGGCAAGCCAGTTTATGGCACTTAATATGCTTCAGGCAGGTATAGGCATAGGGGAGATTGTATTTACAGTTTTTCTTCTTAATTTCAGGCATTTTTTAATGAGTGCTTCTTTGTCATCACGGGTAAAGTTTAAGAAGTTCCTTATACCAATTATTGCCTTTGGTATTACTGATGAAAGTTTTGCTGTTTCATCCATGCAAAAGGGAGAGCTTTCTGAAGGATATATGCTGGGTCTTAATTTTACATCATATTCAGGATGGGTTCTTGGAACAGCTGCAGGGTTTGTGGTAGGAGATTTTCTTCCACCTATATTGCAGGATAGCATTTCAATCTGCCTTTATGCAATGTTTGTTGCAATACTTATGCCAGAGGTTAAGCAGTCTTTAAAAGCCGGAGTTGTGGCATCCCTTGCAGGTTTGCTAAATACTGGTTTTGTATACACAGGAATTATAAGCTCAGGATGGTCTATTATTGTTTCAATTATTGTTGCTGCATGTGCAGGCATGATTATTTTTAAGGACAGGGAATAGCTATGGATATTTTTATTCTTATATTTTTAATGCTTGCTGTGACATATATTCCCAGGGTTGTTCCATTTTATCTTGTGAATATTGAATCTATTCCACCTCTTTTAAGAAGGTTTCTTTCATTTATTCCCTATGCTGCACTGGGTGCCTTAATTATGCCTGGAAGCATTAATGCTGTAAATGGCAGACCTGTAATTTCTCTTTTTGCAGTATGTGTTGCAGGGGTTGTAGCCTGGTTTAGCAGGGATATAATTGCCTCTGTTTTTTTATCTGTTGCAGCTGTATTTATTATGCTTCTGATTTTTTAAACAGGGGGTTTTAATCCTTTTTTTCCAAGATAATCCTTTAAATAAGTAAAGGGCTTATTAGACTTCGTGCCTATTCTTTGTTCTATCTCATTCATGAGTCTTGCCCAAAGCGAGGTTTGAACCCCCTAAATCCCCCATTGGGGGACTTGATAAATTTCTATTTTCATTTATACATTCTTGAGTACTAAAATAGAAAAGGGGCATTAAAAAATATCAAATAAGTTAATCTGCCCCTATGGGGGCGGCGGAAAAGGATTTTCTAAAGAAAAAAATTTATTCCGCCGGGGGTTTGCCTAACTAGATGTGTATGGAAAATAATATTACTTTTCTTAGTGAACTGGAATATTTTTCATTTTTTAAAAAAAATTAATCTTCTGACTTGACACTTTTCCCTGATTTAATTATTTTAACAACTGAACATACGTTCGTTCAGTTGCTGGGGGTGAGAAAATGGCAGACATAACAAGAGGAACAGATAAACAGCAAAATATAATAGATGTTGCAAAACAGCTTTTTTCAGAAAAGGGATACGCTGCAACAGGAATAAGGGAGATAGCTGAAAAATCAGGATTATCCCTGGGGAATTTTTACAATTACTTTAAAAATAAGGAAGAGCTATTTAAACATCTGGTAGATCCGGAGAATATCATAGCATCCCTATCTTCCATTCCTGCTCTTGTTAATGAACATTTTCCTGATAATTTTGAAAAGATCATTCTTGAAATAAAGAGGGTTGTGGATATGAACAACGAGCTTTACAGGCTCATCTTTATTGATCTCACTGAATTTGGAGGCAAGAATACTAATCTTATAGTAGAGAGGATCCTTGAATTTTCAAACCAGGTTTTTAATGAAGATGTTAAATCAGGTCTTATTGGCTTGAAGATCAAAAACATGGACTACTCCTTTTATCTTAAACTTTTTGTAAATTCAATTTTATCCCTTTTTATAATTAACAACATATTGCCCTCTGCTAAAATCAGTGCCTATAAAGATGAGGAAATTGCCCTGCTTATATCTGATGTTTTAATGAATGGGATAAGGGTGTGATAAAATTTCTCCTGAAATATAATATTGTTCTTCTTGTGGCTGGAATAATATTTTCAGGAGCTGTGCTTTATGGTGAGATCTCTGAAAACATTGAAAATCCTGAAGCTGTTGAAAATACTTACTCTGACCTGTCCGATGATTCAGCGTCTTTTGACAATAATTCCCTGGATAACAGCTTTGATGATTTTGATGATTTTGGTTCAATGGCAGATGAAAAGGCAGCTTTTAATATAAAGGTTTATACAGAATACAGGGGGCTTCTTTCAACATATTCCAGACAGGATTTTTCTGATATTTATAAAAAGAATGAGTTTAAAACAAATATAAATTTTAAATACGGTCTTTCCCATTTCTATGTTCAGGGTGATTCTAATGTGTTTTTATTGCCTGGATTTATCTATGATGATTTAAGTAAAGAATATAAATACAGCAGTGATTTTTCTGTAAAAAGAAATGGCACAATAACCTCTGAATATGCTGAAATTGATTTTCGGGAATTGTATCTAAACTATGAAAAGGGTGCATGGAGATTTCGTGCAGGAAATCAGATCTATCACTGGGGAACTGCTGATGCTATAAAGCTTACTTCCTATTTTAATCCCTTTGATATGCGCGAGCTATTATTTAAAAATGAGGACACAGAGCTGGCAATGGGCGTTCCTTCAATTTCAGCTTTAGCTTTTATAGGGAGTGATTCTCTGGAAATAGTATTTGTGCCTATTCATACTCCTGCAAGGGTTCCTGTAACAGGAACATATTGGGGGCTTGAATATAGAGAGGGGCCTTTTCCTGTTGTTATAGATGAGGAAAAGGGAATTGATTCCTGGATTAAAGGAGCAGGTTTAGGGATAAAATATTACAGGAACATAAAAAATTTTGATACACATTTAAGCCTTTATCGCGGCCCTGACAAGGAGACTTTATTTCGGCCTGTTAAAACAGTATCAAAGCCTGATGAACCTGTTTCTGTTATGGTTGAGCCTAAGTATAATCCGGTTACTATTGTAGGGGTTGCCCTTTCCAACACATGGGAGAGATTTATATTCCAGTTTGAGGGGGTTTACTCCCCGGATAAAAGAGGCGTGGTTAATACAAAAGTTGACTCTTCAAAAATAGATGATCTGCTTCCTTTTAAAATTGAGAAGAGTCACTATTTTGCATATTCTGCAGGTTTTAATTATTTTATTCCTTTTTCTCCAAGTAAAGAGGGTATGCTTACTGCTGAATGGAGCAGGTCGCAGATGTTGAATGATAAGCTTATGAAATCTTTTTTATCTGATATTATTACAATAAGAGTAAATGAGCATTTTTTTCAGAGAAAAATTGAAGCTTCTTTTACAGCTATTATAAACAGATCAGCCTCTCTTTATGTAATAAGCCCTCTTGTGCGTTATAAATACAATGATCATCTTTCCTGTGAAATCAAATACGCCTATATTACTGTGCAAAAAAATAATTATTATTCAGGCTACAAAAATAATGACTTTGTGGAATGGAGGGTTCGCTATGAATATTAAAAGTATTTCAAGAGCAATAATTTTACCAATATTTTTTATTACCCTGATTTCCTGTGGCACTGAAACTGTTGATGATTCAATAATTTCAGGGCGTATTTCCCTGGCAGATGAATATAAAGAATTAATAAAGGGTCCTGTATTTGTTGCAGTTTCAAAAACCAATGATATAGAGCTTATAGAAAAAGACCCTGCTTTTTATATTGCAGTAATCTATGAAGCAGATTTGGAAGAGGGAACATTTTGCATAGACCTTAAAGATTTAGGAATAGTTTCAGGGGAAGATGTTTTACTTTTTGCCTTTGCTGACAATGATTACAGGGGAGGAATACCCAATCCTACAAAGGGGGATATTGTAGGTATATATATAGACAATGAAAGTTTAAGTACAAAGTATAGAGTGGGTTCAACCTCTTTGCCTGAGATTATTATTAACAGGTATAATTACGGTCATAAAACAAAGGTTGAGGGTATTATAGATTCAAAAGAAGCAGGTGATGTAATACTTGTAGCATATGCTGGTGAACTGGATTTAACAGGTTTTTTTGATACCGGTGTTTCAGGAATTGAAATTGATGTTGATTCAATTATCGGGTATAAAAAAATTACAAAGCCGGCACAATCTGTTTTTTTCTCTCTTCCTATAATGCCCTATGGATTTGACACTCCTATAAATGATGCATATATATTTGCAGTGCTTGATGAAAATGGAAATGGAAAACCTGATAAAGGAGAAAAAATAGGCTTTTATGGAATAGGGGTTGAACTTGATGAACTTATTGAATACCTTGAATCAGATGATTTTTCAGGATTTCCCG
>CAYTLM010000065.1:0-10892 GCA_964438485.1 uncultured Leptospirales bacterium
CCTATTCAAAAGATACCATGACATTTGTTGTGACCATAAATTATAATCTCAGGATCAATTGATTTGGAAAGCATCTCTGCGCTTATTGTTAATTCTCTTTATCAAACCTTCCTTATACTTATAAAAACCTTGCCTGTAATTTTTATTACATTAGTTATCACAGGCTTTCTTATAGAAAGGGGATACCTTACAAAAATATTTTATTTTACAACTCCACTTATAAGCAAAATAGGACTTCCCGGAGAAACCTCAGCAGCTTTTATTGCTTCCTTTGGGTCAGGGCTTTCTGCTGGCACTATTCTTTCCAAACTTTATAGTGATGGTAAAATTACTGCTCCACAGATGATCCTTGCTGCACAGATGAACACTTTGCCGGTTTTTATCAGGGAGACATTCACAAGATTTATACCAGTAATAATTCCTATTCTGGGGTTCCTTCCAGGCCTTATATACACAGCTGCGTTTATATTTTCAGGATTGTTTAAACTTTTGCTCATAATAATTGCCGGTGTTTTTTTGAAAAAATTTTCTGATAAAAATATATCTCATGAGGAGCAAGGTTCAGGGCAGATCGTGGATCTGGTTCATGGCCCTGTGACTTTTGATGAGCTGCGGACTTTGCTGCTCAAGGCTGGAGCTGATTTTATCAGAATAGCAAGGTTGATGATTATTGCAACATTTATAATTACATTTGCCTCTGGTGCTGGTCTCCTTTCTGCCTTTGAAAAAATGGTGGCCCCTTTTATGGCTTTTATAGACATGCCTGAAAAAATGGTTGCTCCTGTGCTTGCCTATGTTGGCCACTCTACAGCAGGGGGGTATATTATTGGAGCCATGTATAAAAACGGCTCAATAGATTTATACATTGCTGCAGTATCTGCTTTGGCAGGGAATATGCTGTCATTCCCCATGTTTCTTGTCAGATCATCAATGGCAAGGAATATGGCTATCTATGGTGCAAGGTTTGGTGCAATTCATGTTTTTATTACATTCATAACAGGGATTATTGCCAGGTTAATTTTTTTATTTGTTGTAATTACAGCTTTCAGGTGTTTGTAATATTATTTTTTTTATGCTTTTTTTATATGTGCTATGCAAATATATTTATTTAAAAATTTTTTATATATAGGGTATAAATGCGGGTTTTAATTATAGTTTTTTCATCCATAAGCTTTATTATGCTAAGTGCTCATTTTTTCAGAAAAGGTTCAATTGAACTTGCTCTGCTTTGTCTATTATTGCCATTAATTTTTTCGATGCGCAAAAGGTGGGGCTATGTTGTTTTATCATTTTTTTTGTTATGGGGAGCTTATATATGGATTAAAACTACAGCTGATATTCTGATTTATAGAATCAGTTCAGGTGAAGAGTATTTACTGCTTGTTATGATTATGGCCTTTGTGATCCTCTTTACCCTTATTTCTTCGTTTCTTTTGATGAAAAAATTTGACTTACCAGAAGATCCTGTTTCTCCGGTTTTTGTGCCTTCGGTTTTTTCTTTTTTTATTACATTTTTTTCATTAACTGCTGCAAAGATTAAAATATCATATCCTGTGCTTTTAATGGAAAGGTTTATTCCTGACAGCGGTTATGTGGAAATCTTGATTGTTGCTTTTTATGCAGCATGGCTTACTGAAAAGTTTTTAATGTCAGATGATACTGCAAAACTCAGAGTAAGGATATGGCTCTTTTTCTCTATTGTATTTTTTGCCCAGCTTTTCCTGGGCATAGCAGGTTTTGATATTTTTTTAATGACAGGTAAGCTTCATGTTCCTGTACCTGCAGTTATTGTTGGAGGTCCTGTTTTCAGAGGGGAAGGTTTTTTTATGCCAGTAATTCTTGTTTCTACTATTATACTGTTTGGTCCTGCATGGTGCAGCTATCTATGTTATTTTGGTGCATGGGACGGGCTTGCTTCTTCAAGGTGCAGAAAGTCGAACGTTGATATTTCAAAGGTTGCACCATTCAGGTATGCAATACTTTTTCTGGTGATTATCTCTGCAGCAGGGATGAGGTATGCAGGTGTTGAACCCCTTATTGCAGCAGCAGCGGGAATTATTTTTGGACTGGTTGGTATAGGTATAATGATTTTTGTTTCCAGAAAAAAAGGGGTAATGCTTCACTGCACAGCCTATTGTCCCATTGGTCTTATTGTGGATTATGCAGCTAAAATTTCTCCATTTAGGATAAAGATAACAGAGAATTGTAATAGATGTGGAGCCTGTTCCAATGCATGCAGATATGGTGCTCTGTCATCATCTGACCTGAAAAGAGGGAAACCGGGTTTAACCTGTACCCTCTGTGGGGATTGTTTAAGCTCCTGTAAAAAGGGAGAAATTTCCTATTCTTTTTTTAACCTTTCAGGAAAAAATTCCAGGATTGTTTTTACAGTGATAGTGGTTTCGCTCCATGCTGTTTTTTTAGGCCTGGCTATGGTGTGATCTTTCTATAAAAATAATCAGCAATTATTTTAATACTTTTGGGGAGCCCTGCAATGTTATTGTAACAGTGGTTCCCTTAAATTTTTTGCTCTCAATATTAATTTCACCATTAATTTTTTTCACAAAGTCACTGCATAGAATAAGCCCCAGACCTGAGCCTTTTTCGTTTTCTGTTCCCATTGTTGAATTTATTTGAGAATAAGATAGCAGAAGATCAATTCTGTCGTTTTCTATTCCTTTTCCATTATCACTTACTGATATTATAACTTTATCTGTTTTATCCATGTGTACATCAATTTCTATAATGCCCTTTCTATATGAAAATTTTATAGCATTGGAAATCAGGTTTCTTAGTATAAAGCGTAATATATCTGAATCTGCAATCAGGCAAATATCTTCTTCTAAATTTGAAACTATTTTTATTTCTTTATCCTTTGCCATTCCTGAAAACAGCTGAATATTTTCATGTATAATAGGAGAAAGGCAGATCCTTTCAATATTTATTGAGAGGTTGTTCATTTGAGATTGAGCCCATAACAGGAGGTTCTCCAAAAGCCAATAAACACTTTTTGAGTTTCCATGCGCTTCTTTAAGAAGCTCATTTGTTTCTTCTCTGGTCATGGATTTGTCTTCAAGGATTAATGCAATTAGTGCAGTGAATGAACTTAAAGGCCCCCTTAAATCGTGGGCTATTATTGAAAAGAATTTATCTTTGGTATTGTTTAGTTCATTTAAATTATTTAAAAGGCTGATAAGTTCAGTTACATCCGTGTGGGTTCCAACAAGGTGTGTAACTCTGTTTTTTTCTTTGTCAAATTCCTTGGTGGCTCGGGCAAATATGAGTCTCCATTCTCCATTTTTATGCTGCATTCTATTTATAATTTCAAATTTTTCAATAGTATTTGATATATATTTTTTAAACAGCTGTTTTGCTTTTTCCTTATCTTCAGGGTGAATAAGGGTTTCCCAGGTTTGTTGATTATTCTTTAATTCTTCAGGTTCATATCCCAGCATGGTTTTCCATCTTGGGGAATAATAAACATGGTTTGTACGCATGTCCCAATCCCATATCCCGTCATTTGTACTTGAAAGGGCAAGGCTAAACCTCTTTTCACTTTTTTGCAGGTTTTTTTCAGCAAGTTTATAAAAGGTTATATCATGGAAATAGCATCTGAATTTATTGTCAGAAAGACGTTTTATGCACACTTCATAATGTCCGGTTGTGGCAGGATAATAGAATTCAAAAACAGGGGCACTTTTTCCCTGAAGTATAGCATGTACTTTTTGTGCTAATGCAGGGTCATTGTCAGAGAAAATAGCGTTATAGTGCTTTCCTTGTATGGTGTCATATTCCTGACCTGTTACTTTACAAAAGTTCCTGTTTGCTGCAATGAATTTAAAGTCAACAGGCTTTTGATCTTTATTTAAAATGAGTTCACATTCAACCAAACCTGCTATCATTCCATGAAACAGATCTTCCCGTTCAGCCTTTTCTCTGTTCAGGGACTCCTCAAGAGTTTTTATTCTTGATTCAAGTTCATTTATGTACTCAGTATTTTTAATTTGTTTAATCATGATTTTAATATTTTCAAATAACTATTATAAAAAATCAGCATCGCTCTAATTCTATTTTTTTACACAAATTTCCATTATATCACTGTATGATGGAGCTTTCATTATACAGTCAATCTTTTTTATCAGAATTTGTCAAAGAATATATAGTTTTTTGAAAATGTGAATATAGCATAGGCTCTGACCCCGTACCTCGATACACCGGCTTTGTCGGCACTCGGTAACCGTACCTCGATACACCGGCTATGTCAGCATTTGACAACAGATAGAAATGAGGCTCTGACCCCTTTTATTTTTTTAATAGAAGAGGTTTCTGAACAATTCAGAAAGAGAAATTAATTTTAAAAATATAATAATTTTTTTTTGACTATTCATATGCATCCTTATATAATCAAGTTATAAGAGGTTATTGATGCTGTTAAAATAATAAATTTAAAGGAGAATTATTATGCTTAATCTGATTTCTGATAAACTGGTGGAACTTGTTGAAAAACATGCTGATGTTATTATAAAAAGATGGATTACCAGTCTTCTTGCTGATGAATCTACCTCTTCTTTTACTACCCAGAATATAAAATTTGTAGAAAGGAAGGCCAAGGATGTTCTTAAAAGCCTTGGACAATGGATAAGCTATGCAACATCCAAAGAGGAGATAGAGAAAAGATACAATAAAGAGGGCATGGAGCTATTTGATATGGGCATACCACTCTGTGAAGTTCACAGATCTAATGTGGTATTAAGACGGATATTATGGATTTTTGTTGTAAATGAGAGCCCCTTTGAATCAGCTTTTCAGCTTCATCAGATGCGTGAACTTAATGACAGGGTGGTTTTATTTTTTGACAGGGCTGAGTATTATACAATACGTGGCTATGTTGAGGCTATGCACGACAAGGCAAAAGAACTTTTTAGTGCAAGTGATGAACAGCTTGAAGCCATCTTTATAGAGAACTCTTTTTATAAAGAAAAATAAAAAGGACGGGTTGATGGAGCTCTCATCTGCTGTTAACAGGATGGGGGCATATAAAATGACAGGTGATTTTTGTGGAGGAGTATATGAAAATACTGGTAGCTTTAAAATTTATTGAAGAGCCTGATGATCTTCTCAATAATGCCCTTCAGGTTGCTAATAAATATAATGCTAAAATTTATCTCCTCCATGTTCTTCAGGATATGCCTCATCTTTCATTTTATTCTGATTCCTACAAGTACTGGGTAGAGTTTAGGGACGCTGCAGTTCAGGATACAATCAGGCAGATGACAAAGTATATTGATACTCTTTCCTGCGAATTTAAAGAAGTTGAGTCCCTTGTTGTTGTTGGTGAGCCTGTTCAGGCTATACTTAAAGAAGCTGATAGGGTTGATGCAGATCTTATTATTGTGGGGAATCGTGCCTTGAGCGGTTTTAAACACTTGCTCAATCAGAACATAGGTGAAAAAATAGTAAGGCTTTCAAAAAGGCCAGTGCTCAGCTTTTATATTGGA
The DNA here is from genome assembly GCA_964438485.1 of uncultured Leptospirales bacterium. Classification (GTDB taxonomy): domain Bacteria; phylum Spirochaetota; class UBA4802; order UBA4802; family UBA5550; genus JBBAGC01. Next base: position 5,499 of record CAYTLM010000065.1, read on the forward strand.
GAAGAGTGAAAAAGAAAAGATTCCCGGAGTAAATTATGTTTGAAAAAACAAAAAATATTTTAAGGGGAAAAACAGTATTAATAATTGATGATGAGGAACAGATTCGGGAGATAATTGCTGAAATTTTTAAAATGGAAGGGATTGAATCTCTTTTAGCAGCTAGCGGCGAGGAGGGAATAAAGCTTTTTCAGGAGAGAGTAGATGCTGGTGGAAAGGTGGACTGCATTGTTGCAGATCTCACTATCCCGGATGGCATGGGTGGAAAAAAAGCAGTGGAGATTTTAAGGAACACCGGAGTTCCTTTTAAAGCTATTGTTACTTCAGGATACAGTATGAATCCTGTTATTTTAGATTATAGAAAATTTGGGTTTGATGCTGCTATAACCAAACCCTTTTCAATCAGTGATTTGATTGTTCTTTTAAAAGAACTTTTGTAGCATAGCTTTAAGTTGAGATTTAAAAGGTCTGGTTTATAAAAGTCAGACCTTTTAAGCTTCACTCTGTTATTCTTAAACTTCAAAATAATCAACCTTTGTTTTAAGCTTCTCTGCCATGCCTGATATTTCTTCAGAGCTTGCAGTCATTTCTTCAGCTCCTGTTGCAGTTGCCTGGGTCATATCATTTATGCTGGATATTGATTTAACTATTTCTGTTATTGCTATTTTTTGTTCTTCTGATGAGTGTTTTATTTCTTCGGATCTCTGTTTTACCTCAAGGATTTCCATATTGGCTTTTTCATTTATTTCAACCTCTTTTCTCATTATATCGTCAATAGAGTCCATCATTGAGGCAATCTGGTTTACGCCTTTAATAATATCACTTATAACAATAACAGTATCCCGCACATTGGTTATTCCTGTTTTTATTTCAGAGTCATTAGCAAGGATAAGCCTGTCAATTTCCTTAATGCTTGATGCTGTTTGATCAGCAAGTTTGGAGATCTCATCAGCAACTACTGCAAAGCCGCGTCCAAAATCACCAGCCCTTGCTGCTTCTATAGCTGCATTGAGGGAAAGAAGGTTTATCTGTTCAGATATATCATTGATTATTTTAATTATATTGTTTACCTCATTTGAGCTGGAATTGATCTTCTGCATACTGTTGTCCATATTGCGAAGAGTCTCTTCCCCTGTGTGAGCCTTGGTTGTTATTTCCTGCGACAGGTTTCGTGCCCCGCTTACACCTGACTGCAGATGCAGAACATTTTTGGATAGCTCTTCACGAATTTCGGAAAGCTTTTCCAGCTTTTCAGCCTGCTGCATTGCTCCTGCTGCCATATTGTCAATACTTGCTGCTATTTGTTCAATGGTTGCTGTAATTTCTTCTGCAGATGCTGCCTGGCTTTGAGAATTTTCTGAAAATGCCATTGAAGCAGCGGATAGCTCCTCTGATGATGCTGCAAGCTGGGAGGACATTTGAAGGATATCCGAAATAATTATTTTTATTTTACCTACAAAATCGTTAAAAACCAGGGCTAGCTGACCACATTCATCCTGTCTGCTCGAATCCACCTCTGTTGTAAGGTTCCCATCTGCAACACTATTAAAGCCTACTTCAAAGAGTCTAAAGGAGTGCATTACTGTTTTTATTATAACTGTGCCCATAACTGCAGCTGCAATAGCAGCAAGGATAATAATTATTATTGATAAATTGTTGGCAAAGGCAGCGTATTTTTGCATTTTATCTTCAAGATTTTCCATGGCTTGTTTCAGTTCTTCGCTATAGGCTGAAAAAAGTTTTTGAAGCTCTTCTACTGCAGGGTTGGTTTCTGTTTTATATATCATTAAAGATCGGCTAATATCATGAGAAGTAGTTATTTTTATTGCTGACTGGTGTAATCCTGTGTGATGTTCTTCAATATCATCTATGATTTTTTTCATTTCAGGTGTTAGCAATAAATAATCACCAGACTCTTTGAACGAGTAATACCATTCTCCAAAAGCGCATAAATGATGATCGATCTCTCCTGTAAATTCTTCACCCTCTATTGCTGATACAAGAAGTGCCTTTGCCCATTTCATATGATCAACCAGCATTTCCTTTAAAAAAAGGGTCTGGTTGTGAATTGCTAAAGTCTGGGTTGTATTGATTTCGCTTTGTTTTTGGGAATAGTAGTTAATACTTCCCTGGATAATAATGAGGAAAATTATTGAGGTAAAGGCAATTATCATTTTTCGTTTAATAGTAAAATTCATAGGTGCTTCTCCAGTTTGAATTTCTTTATCTTATAAAATTATTCCTGTCAAGCAATGGAATTAGTATGCCATGAAATTTTATTAATATTAAATTTCAACTATTTTAACCTGATTTTCATGCAAATATTTTTTCCAGTATTACCTTTGTTATCATATAAGTTGGTTTTATCCCTTCTTCCCCAAGGGAGCCTGATGACAGGGTTTGCCCGCTAATAAGGGGGTTGTCAGAAGCATAATAGGCGTAACGTACTTTTGTATCTGCAGGAATGTGTCCCCTTATAATTGAGGCAGTTATGGCTCTATGGTAATGACCTCCTTCCATTTCAAGGCCAATTGCTCTCCAGCTTGTTGTTTGAAAGCGTTCAAGAACATCCTTGTTTTGAAGGGATGTTCCAAGCACTGTTACAATGGGGCCTGTGTACACAGGAATTGATGCGTCAAAATCATCCTTTGTAAGATCATTATTGACTATATAATTATGGGGATTCCCTTCAAATACATGGGCAGATGCAAGCATAATATCTCCTTTTTTACCAGGCAGTATTCCTGCTTTGCCCATTATGGAAATTGACTGGTAATTCAAAACTATGGTTTCATCTTCAATATGAAAAGGGCTTAAAAGCTCTTCCATTGTTTCATATGCCTGTGCTCCAAAGGCGTAATCCATAACTATAATTACAGGGTTATTACTTTTTTTATTAATTTTGATATCAGGATGGATAGGCATGCCAGTAATTTTTTCCAGGTCTATTATTTGGCAATCAATATAAAATCCGGAAGTATCTAAAAGTTCAGTTAAACCATGGCTTAGGGCAAAATTTTTTACTTCATCCCTGTATTCTCTGGTATCAGCAATAAAATCGTATAAATTTTTTCCCTTTCCAATGCCTTTAGGATTTAGTGCAGCGTATGAGTAGATGGAGTTAATAACACTGTGCATGTTTGCACTTATAATATGTATTGGCCGGTCTTTAAGACCCAGGCTGCAAAGGGTTTTTTTCACCATATCAGCCCAGGATCTGCCGTATTTGTGCCTTCCAATAAGGTCTCGTAAAGAGGGGGTAAACGATATTGTAAGCATGTCTTCTTTTATTGTTGCATCTTTTAGTGCTCTGTATCCAAGGTTGTAAATAATTTTAAAGAGCCCATTGTTGGCTTTTTCATTTTTTCGGGTATTGTTCAGATTGGTATATGCTTCCCATGTTTCGTTAAAAGTGCGGCCAAGAATGATGCTGAGATTCCACAGTGCTCTGTCAAGTTCGGGTCCGGTTATTTCATCTGTCTTGATATTTTTTTCAAGAAGCTCCCATTCTGGTGTAAGTCTCCCGGTTTCATCTTTCATTTGATTTTTGATTTTATGTGCTTCAATGTTAAGAAAAGTCAGGTGTGTAAGGATGTCGTATATTTCGCTTATTCCTCTTGTTACTATAAAGCTCATTTCTTTTTCACTGACCCTGAATGATACACGCCGTCTTTTTAAGGGAATAATTTTTTCAAATGATGTACCTGCAAAGCTTTCTTCAGATGTAAGCACAATACGGCTGCATTCCTCTATGCCCCTGGGAAGCCTGTCCATTATGTATTCAAGGCCTTTCAGCTCAATAATTCGGGGATCATTCATTGTGCCATATATTTCAGGTGAAAGAGCTTTCAGGCTTTCCTCAAGTGTCTGTCCTGATCTCCCTGATGGCTTATAATATCCTCTTAAAGCAAGAGCATCAACTGTGGTTTTAAATGTTCTTATTGCTATGCGCCCTTTTTGAGCTTTTGTTAATTCTTTCACTTTAATTTTCCTTTTAGGCTGAATAATCTATGTGAAGTATTTATATATTAGAATTATTCTTTCCCTGTCAATGATAAAGGATGAAAGCGTGTATTTTTCTTTGAGCATAAAATATATAGAATTAAGATAAGTCTGCTAAATTCAGGCAGGGCTTTTTGAAGTTTGTTATAAAATATTTAAACAAGGCTGGAATTATTAGAGGAAAAGTTCTTAATTTGTATTATATTAGAATACTTAACTAGCTAGAAAGGAGAAAAAACATGAAAGAATTAAAAGATAAAATGATATATGCTTCATTTATTGCAGATGCGCTTTCCCTTGGTGTGCATTGGATTTATTCAGGAAAAGAGATTGTAAAAAGCCATGGCAAGATTATGGATTACATAGATCCTACTGGGAGTAAATATCACAGCAATAAAAAAAAGGGTGAACAAACTCACTATGGGGATCAGATGATGGTTCTTATGGAATCCATTGCTGATGAGAAAGGTTTTGATTCCAGGAAGTTCAGTGAAAAGTGGCAGAATTTTTTTAAAGATTATAAAGGATACTTTGACGGAGCAACAAAAACTACTCTTGATAATCTGAAAAAGGGCGAGCTCTTTTTAAATGCCGGGAGTACATCAAGTGATCTGGCTGGTGCAGCAAGAATAGCACCTCTGGTGTATCGCTATTTTGAGGATGAAAAATTGCTTTTGCGCTATGCAGAAGAGCAGACAGCTCTAACCCACAAGGATCCCCTGGTTCTTGAATCAGCAGGGTTTTTTGCAGCAGCAACAGCTTTGGTGCTAAAGGGTGAACATCCGGTTGAGGCATTGGAAAAAACATCCAGGGATAGGTTTAGCGGATCTGTTCTTGCAAAATGGGTGAAAAAGGGGATTAGAGAAGCCTCAAGGGATAGTATGGAAGTTCTTGAAGAATATGGATTAAGCTGTTACGTCAATAATGCTTTTCCAGGGGTTATCCAGGTGATTGCAAAGTATCACAATAACCTTGTTTCCGCACTTTCTGAATCTATTTCAGCTGGCGGGGATAATGCAGCACGCTCTATTGTTGCAGGCATGCTTCTTGGAGCCTGGGATAAATCAGGCGATCTTCCAGAAAAATGGCTGAATGGGCTGGCAAACAGGGAGAAAATAAAATCTTTAACAAGCAGGATGTGATGAAGATTTGAATTAATAAAGAAACAGGTCTTTTCAGGCGCTGTCTTTATTAATTTTATTTTAAGTCTTGACTATATAGGCTGTTTTTTTATTGAATAATATGTGCAGATTGAATCAATTTACTTTATTTTTGATTTTAAAAAATTAGTGTAATAAAGTAATTAATATTATATTTACAGGATAAAAATATGAAACAACAACCTGAACTTTCACAGGAGCAAAAATTGTCTCATCAGCTTAGTATGCAGCTAAT
>CAYTLM010000066.1:0-1928 GCA_964438485.1 uncultured Leptospirales bacterium
TTATCCCGGAACCGGATCTGAAAAATTTTGAAAAGATAGCTATGTTTCGTAATCTACTTGTTCATTATTATGAAAAAGTAGATGATGAAATCGTTTTTGCAATATTTAAGAACAGGCTTGATGATTTTGAAAGGTTTTTAAAATATATTCTCAAGTACCTTGAGGATTGAAAAAAGTGGAATTTATCTTTGCAAAACAATCTATCGGGAGTTATGAAAACTATTAAAATGAGTAAACCGGTTTTTAAGCTGCGGTTTTTAATTATCCTGGAGATTTACCGGAAGAGATTTCGATGAATAATTATAACACTATTGCCTCATTCACCCCGTTGCAAAGAGGGATTATGTCTGTTTTATATTTTCTCCTGGCAGGCACAGTAGCGACTATTCTTTATAATTTCTGTTATCCTGAAAATATGTATCTTGATGTATTGATGATGCTGATTCAAGGTGAAAAGGGAATTATTGAAAGTGCGGTTTTAATTCTTTTGCTGTTCACACTTCCTGCGTTTATTATGCTTTTTTATAATTCACTGTCACTGTTTTTTATCTGCCTTAGTATAGAGAAAGATAAATGCTTTATTAATATTGAGGGCTTCAATATCAGGTATTCATTTCCGGATATTAGCAGTGGCTGGTCTGCTGTTTACAGCAGCGGCTATGCTGATTTAAAGCCGGGTAGCGTGAAAACTATCAGCCTTGCTGAATCATGGAGCAGGATTCACCTTGTCCCTGTACGGGAAATACTCATTGAGTTTTCTGATGGCAGAAGCCTTGTAATAGACTGTGTTTTTTTCAAAGAGTATCTTGCTGATATTAAAGCGAAGCTGGAATTTTTGGCCTTTCCGGGCACAGCACCCGAACCGTATGATAAGCCTGAATACAGGGAAGGTGAGAGCATCCTTGATGAGGATGGGAATTTCATTCCTCCCCCCTGAAGGCGAGAATAGTTCCCCCTGAATGCGAGAATATATATTCTCGCATTCAGGGGGACTTCTATAATTTTTTAAAAAATCTATTAATCTGCGTCTATTATAGAATATAATAAAAGTTGTTGCAATTAATTGTTGAATCTAAGTTAAAAAATTTATAAATCAGCGCCTGAGGTTGAAGTGGAATATCGCAGAAAAATGGATAAAAACAGAATTCTCGTAAAGATACTGGATATCCTGGCTGCCATGTTTATACTATCCCTTTCTTTTGATTCCTGCTCGGATTTTATAAGTCTCCCTTTTGATTATGTAACTTATGGAGCGCCGTATGTGAGTATTTACATAACAGTACGAGTGATTCTCTATGCAGTAATTACAATGAAAAAAGACAACAGAAGGGATGAGGAGATAAGGGAGATTGCGGATATTCTTAATTTAGAGAAATCATGGACAGAAGATAAACTTAAGGATTTTTATGAGAAGTATCCACTCGGGGCAGGGCCCGATCTTGTTAAAGAATGGATCATTGAAGGGTTCAACAGGGGAGCGGAGTGTATTTTGATCGTGTCAGACAGCTTTGACAGACACGACTACCCTGTATATGTTATGCCGGGTGATGATATTGATGATATTAAAGAAAAAAATACCGGGGATCTTGTTTATGTAATCAGGGAGATATGGATAAGGTGAAATTTGTATATCGCCTCATTCTCGCCTTCAGGGGGGAACAAAAAATTCTTGCATAAAAAATTAAAATAATATTAAGTAGTATATAGAAAATTTTAGAAATTTAAAAAAGAAAATGGAGGCTGCCGTGAAGAAATTCTCTCTCTCTCTCTCTCTTGAGCTTTATTTTTATATTTTTTACAGTTGAACTTTATTCTACACATCTTGGTGTAGTAAAAGCAAAATATCCCAATGACACAGAGTATATTTATGGTTCTGTTAAACCGGGACCAAATAGATATCCGATGGACACAAGAGAAAAAATAGAAAA
>CAYTLM010000066.1:2028-10863 GCA_964438485.1 uncultured Leptospirales bacterium
GAATATATATTCTCGCATTCAGGGGGCAATATATTCTCGCATTCTGGGGGATCTGTTGGGAAAAAGTCCATTAACAATCAGATGTCATTAACAGAAGATGAAATAAAATATAGTGACGATGACAGCGAGTTCTTTGATGAAGAGAGGGGAGATGCCGGTGATTCTGATCTCTATGATGCTTCTCTCTTCCCTGGAGAGCACAGGCCTAGAAAAGCTCTGTTCCGCCTTGCTGAAAGCTCTCGTATGTCAAAGAGGCAGTGCAGCCGGTTTCTTGCGTCTGTGGAACTTGATCTCCTTCGCCCTTTTGAAGAGAGGCTGAATCTTCGGCCCCTCTTTGAAGCATGCTGCCGCTTTGGGAATAAAACCTGGCTGAATCCTGCGGAATATCTTAAAAAACTTGATGTAGTACTTGAAAAGTATCTCTGCTCTGGGGTTAAGCGGAGTGCCGTGCTTACGCCTTTTACAGACCTCCTTGCTGAACTTGCAGAGCAGGGTATAAATCCGGCGGCGTTTCTTCAGTATGTCATTCTTCCACGCATTGATGGGGACAATGACTGGCGCAGATGGAATGAGCAGCACCTGGATGCGTTAAAGCTCATTGGGAGCTTTCTTGTGTCAATGATGGGGGCGCCCCCTTTTCACAGGGAATTTTTAGGGAGTGGCGACACCCGTCTTTTGAGAGATGTGGTGCTTGTGAAGTACGTTGGCAGACCCCTTGCAGGTTTTGCTCTTGCCGATCTTAAAAAAGAGGATCATCTTGAAAGGTACAGATCAGCCTGGCAGATGTTGAGCCTGGATAATTCCTTCACCATTCTTTTTATGAAGACAAACCTGTTACACTTTATGTATACAATGTCAGGCCGTATAGACTTTGTTCAGCTTGTTGCCATTATTGAAAACATGCCTGCTATTGAAACAGGCTTTAGAGAGAATTTCCCTGAACGGTGTTTTAATCTTGATATCAAGACGTTAAAGATGAGCCTTTATAAGTATGATATATCCCGATCTGTTTATGAAAGAAAAAGAAAAGGTTTCTCGAGCTATGATTTTGTTGTGGAGTTACGGGCATACCTTTCGATAATAGTGGCGCTTCTTGGCACTGGTTCAGGGATATACCTCTGTGGTTATTTTGCCGCCCGTCTCTCTGCCTTGAAGAGCCCCGATGCGGCGCGTCTCTTTGAGCAGCTCATACTTGCCATTGAGGACAATGGCGGCAAGAATATATATGTATGGCATACCCGGCGCATGCTTTCTTTCCCTCAGAATGAACGTGAAGCATATATTGAGATGGTGGAGGCCAATGGCGGATCAGATCCTGCTTACCCGGCTACTGAACGGTTCTTTGACGGAGAGGGGCTTGAGCTTTACAGTGAAAAATCTTTTAATGCGAAGTTAAAGTCCCTGGGTATAACAAAAGAGGATTTTGACTCCCAGGTGATTTTACAGCTTAATGCAGGGAAGGGAAATGTAACTGTTCCTCATCATACGTGGATATCCGCCTATCTGAACCATTACCCTGAAAAGAGGGAGGATATTGAAAGGTATCGCAGCGAGGTTATTGCTGGTGATGACCGGCAATGGGTCGATGAGCGAGTCAGGGAGATAGATGCTTTGGGTATTCCGCTCCATCATCCTCTGCTCCATTCAGTTATACCCGGACTTTCAGGCACTATTTCTTACAAGTCAAATACCTTTGTCGGGCTTATGCTTCAGTACAGGGCTGTGGCACAGATAGTTCCGCTTCCTGTTTCTCATGAATTTAAAGTGCCGGTGCGTGAAGTTTCATCTTTTGATAAATTACTGAGCGCAGAGGTGCGCTCCCAGGTTAACATGACTGTGATAAAAGAAGCCTGGAGCTGCGTTGAGGCCGGGGAGGATGTATCACCTGACAATGTTATGTATTTTATTAACATGGAGTACGTGAGGCTTAAAGAGGCTTTTACCCCCAAGGAGGAAGAGCTTATTGAAGCCAAAAGCATAATGACGTCCCTTGCTGAGGGTGATGAAAAGCAGAAGCTTGTAAAAAAGACGCGCTCTCTTGAAAAAGCATCTGTCTATATAAAGTCGCAGATGGAGCTTTACGAAGCTCTGCTTGATAAAATTAACTATATGAGCGCAAGGGAAAAAATTATAACTGCACTTGTTGTTGCAGGGAAACAGACAGAGACAGGGGACGACTTTTCCCGTTATGCAGTCGCGCTTTTGTTAGGTCGGTATAGCAGTGACGCTACGCTGCAAGGGCGGCTTGATCTGCTTAGAAGCGATGTTGCCATTGACCTGATACACTTGGGACAGCTTGAGATGCTCGTTGAGACCATTGACACCCTGGGAAGGGCTGTGGCTGCAGATAGTGATCTTAAAAGCGGGCTTGATTCTTTTGTTTTACGGAATGAGGATATTGAAGCGCTCCTTGCTCCATTTATACTGTTAAAATCGAAGAAGCTTTCATTAGAGGCTCTGGATGCTGCGCTGCGCAGGATTACGGGATTTGCCCGTCTCACTGCAGAGAGGGCGAAGTGGCAGGAGCTTCTGGAATCCTTTAGTGAACAGGACAAAAAGTTTTTTGAGCCATACAGGATATACGCCTCAAGGTCTGCTGTTGACGCCTATTACGGAGATATGGGGAGTATCTGTCTATCGGGAATACCCGAAGCTGTCAATGACCCGGCGTTGCAGGTATTCAGGCTTGCTTCAGACTCTGACAGGAAGATCAAGGGTGTAATGCTTATGTATAGATCTACTGGAGGACTCAACTCGTGTATGGGAAAGAGAGTGCCGTTTTGGCACAGCTTTGCGTTTAATCCTATACCTTCAATGCTGCACAGAATGACCAGAAGGCAGCAGCTCTACCTTTATCTTAATTTCAGATGTGTGCTTGAAAGGGTGTGCAGCGAAAGCGGAATGCCTGTTGTTATTTCAGGGATTCATTCATGGGGCATTGTGTCAAACGACTCATCATTTGCTGATCTTATACTTGCCTTTGAAAGGAGGTTCAATGGTTTGGAGATAGGCGACGCGGCTGGTCTCTCTCTTCTTTATTCAGAGGCTTCCTACAGCGAGGCTCTTGTTGTTGTTGACCCTGCGCGGAATGAGACATTTATTGCAGATAAACTGCTGGAGGAGTTTTACAAAGGGTGAGGGGAAAAGGCTATTTGCTTTCTTCTTTTAATCTAAATCAATCTGTTAATCTCATCTGCCAATTCCGGGAGCCTTTCCTGAATTGTAACCCAAACGATATCAGGGTCAATTATAAAGTAGCCATGAGCTATTATATTCTCTCAATTTATTCTACCAGAAGGTTAGTGATAAGAACGTAAACGGCAGGTTGCGTCATTCCTGTCAGGAGAACCAGTAGCGACCGGCTTCCAGTCCCAGACATAATAGAACCTCACGTTAAAAGGGCCCAGACACAATAAATAATTATATAGCCGTAAAACTGGTATCTGGTTTTCATCCATTTTATGCTCAGTTCAGAAGTTTCTCTGTCAACAGCGGGGGGATTATAATTTTCGTACAGTTCAGGGTTTTCTTTAATGCGTGATTCAGCGTCCAATAGCTGAAGGTTCAGGGAAATTTTCAGTAAAAGCATCCCCATTAACCAGCTTAACGCATAAGCCATGCATGCAATATAAAACCATTCACCTGCTGAAACATCTCCATTTTTAAATAATGAAGCGGGCAAGGCAGGTAAAACAGATGCAATTGTGGCAAGCATTAATTTTCTACGGTGTTTTTCTGAACTGTTATTCATAGGTTAATTCCTTGTGTCCTACAGGATTGTAACTTATATTACCAAGAGGAGTTTTAGTCATTGTCTTCCCTTTCTTTATTTTTCAGGTAGAAGTATATATCCTCATATCCGTTGTATTTTGCTATATAAGTGGCATTAACTGATTTTATGCTTTCCCATCCGGAAAGGGAATATGCCCGCGTTCCGGTTTTTATTTTAATTGATGCACCCTGTTCAACAAGGGTTTTGACAACATCAAAATATCCATTTTTTGCTGCTATCATGAGCGGAGTCATACCTTCGCTGTTCTGCACATCTGTATTGGCCTCTTTTTTAAGGAGATAGTCAATAAGTTCAGTATTATTTCTGTCTACTGCATAATGAAGGGGGGTGCAATGGTAATCATCTTTCATGTTGATAAATTTTCTTTTTGTCTTCTCTGTGAATTCAATGAACTCGCGGTTTATTCCCCTGTCTGCCCATTCATGGATCATTCCGCAGTAGATAATTTTTCGTGAAATTAGAATTCCGTATGATATATTGTTGAAAGCCCCGTAAAACAAAATAACAGGGAGAGCGGCCTTTAACACAAGTTTTACAATATAAAACCATTCCGGCTTTCTCCTGAAATTTTCCGCAATTTCGGCCAAAGGCGGCATAAAGAGGTAAAAGAGAAAAGTGCCAAGGGCTAGAAGTATAATTCCAGTAATTATATCCCCCCATGATAAATAAAAGTAGAATTTTCTGTTAAGCGCCTTGCTGTATTTTTCAACAGAACAGGTTTTCCCAGCTGGATGGGATATGTCCCGCTCAAGGAACATACATTCGCTTCCCTGTGAATCGATATAGTAGTGGTGGCGCCTTGACAGGGCGGGATAGATTTTATGGCTGATTAAATCATCCGCTTCAGTTACGGAGATTCTCCAGTACATGTCCTTTCTTAACGGGGAAGATTCATCCAGTCTAACAGTGGCGGATTCCCTGAACCAGTAGCTTCCGCAGTTTGCACATTTAAGAATTTCCCGGATTTTATTATTATGGGTTTCAATATTGATGCTGCTTAAACTCATGCTTCTGCAACATGGCGGATGGGGTCTCTTTTTTTTCAGTTTCAGCGGTTCCAGTTTCGATACCTTTTTTAATTTTTTGAATATATGGGTTTAATATTCGATGAAATGCAAGTATTTAATTTTAAGAGAGGGGGGATTTTTGCAGAGTGAATAATGCATACGCCGTGTTACACGGGTTTTTGGAGATTATTGTTTCTGTTGAAAATATAGGAAATTTCTGAAAGAGCAAAATTTAGGAATTGACAGTAAAAATAATTAAGGGTATGAAGCATTTAAAGCAAAAAAATTTTAAAAAATAAATAATTCTCCGTCTATAAAAGTAAAGCAGGGAATGCTCTTTTTTTATAACTATAAAGCAGGATTATGGCATGACACCATCTTCGATAATTTTTAATAATTTTTTTCCTTTTCTTCAAAAATTTAATGTTGAAGAAATACAGCCTGCCCTGGATTTTGATTTTAATTTAATAGGGATTGCGGAACTTACTGCTGTTACATTCCAGAGAGGGCCGCGTCATGATTATATGATTTTTTTTGTTCCGGAAAAAAGCGGTATTCAGATTCCCTTCCCCTCCCTTCAGGCTTCAGTTGAAAGCCTGAAGGCCAACCTTCTCTTTTTCGGCTATCCTGTTGACAATATCATAACAAAAAAAGGCGGTGTTAAGAATTTATCTGCACCGGGTGATGCCTATGTTAAAAATAAAATTATGGTAACCATGGTAAATGGCGAAGGCGTAAAATTTTACTTTGTTATTCCTGAATATTTTTGCGCGGCGCTATTCCGCTTCTGTGCTGTTATCTTTGATGGAGCTTCAGATGTAGAAAAGCCTCTTCTTGATATTGCAGATGAACTCACTGTTATTGATTATTCAATACTTCATTCAAACAACCGGCTTTTTGTAAAATATTATACTCTTTTAAGGCGGATAGAAGATCCCATAGAAGCGGCACTATTCATTTCGTCTTTACTTGAATCCGGATTCATAGGTTATAATCATCTTGCTTCACTGAAGTTTTATTATAATGATTTTAGCGGCATGATCGAATATCTTTCTAAAAATAATCTTTCCATTGTTAATAATATTTATGCGGAGCTAAAAGATTTTATAGAAAAGAATAAAAAGGAGGCAGCACTCTGGAAGGGGGTAATGGATTATCAGTTTCACAATGTTATTTCCAGTACTATCTTTAGCGGAACAGTGGACATGCCTGAACCTTTTCTTTCAAAAATGATAACAATCATGGATTCATCCATTATTGCCACAAGAAACGGTTTTGCAGAGAGATGTTTCCCCTATGCTGAACTTATTGACTATTTTGTCGGGAAAAATAATGCGGCCTTTCTGATAGATTCAGGAGTAAAAAAACTGCTTGTCAGTCTTGCTGCTTTTGGTTTTAAAGCGGATTTTGATAAACTCTTTAAACTCTTTGGGGCGGAATTTAAAAATGATTTTACCGATGATTTGAGAAGCATAAATAGATCTTTTTCAAATATAAGCAGTGAAAAGTATTCGGCAATGGCATCTGACACGATGATGCGTTTTCGAAAAAATGCCGAGGAATTTATAATGAGTTCAATCATAAAAAAACGATCCCCCATGGGGTTGAAAGAGCTTTATGAAAGGGCTTTGGTGTTGAGACAGGAAGCAGCTGTTATTCTTTATAACAGGGCAGGTTATGAAAAATTTGTTTCTTTATTTGAAGCATTCAGATACAGTAAATATTCTCCTGTGAGTAAAAAGGAATCTGATGCTGTGTTTGATTCTGTTGTTTCCCTGCTTCCCTATGTGGAGAGGACTATCTGCCGTGATATCTATTATGAAGAAATCAACAGAGACAGAGTAATAAATGAAAATGCCCATGAAAGAGCAGTGAAAGATATATCTCATTTTTTAATGTCTATGGATGAAATGATTTACAGGGGGGAGCAATGATTAAAAAATCCCTTTATGAAAAGGAACTGGCACTCCTTAAAAAAAGATATGGTGCTGACAATATTATTACTTTGCGTAACAGTCTGTCTCTTATAATTAAAAATTTCAGGGTTCCGGAATTTTTCAAAATAAAGGAAACCATACTTTATATAGAAATAACCGAAGGTTATGGTTTTGGAGTATCCCCCATGAACTGTTTTATTCTGCTCCCTTCCACATGTGCCAGGTTTCATCTTTTCCCTGTGTCTTTCGATTTTCTGGAAACTGAACTTTTAAATGATTTTAATAAATTTTCAGGGAAAATAAAAAAAATCAGCAATAAGGAGAGTTTTTTCTGGATATGCTTTCATTTTAAAGAAAATTATAAAATCACAAATGAGAATGAAAAATTTGACATAATTGGCATTGTTGAGTATGTTTCAGCTGTATATTTTGTACTCCAGAAGATCGCTCAGGGTGATAATGCTATTTTTGGAGCACTTGAAGATATGGCTGCTAATTATCAGAAAGCCGATGAAGAGAGAAAAAAACTTTTGAAAATGTTTAAGCTTGAGTTAAACTGGAAAAAAATAAAATGGATGTATTAGGGAGGGTCTATGAATTATATTGAGTATCATGGAGAAGGTATTACTTTTGAAGAGAATGAGGTTCCGGTTAAGGATGTGAGGCAACGCTTTGGAATTACAAAGAGAAAATCGATGTTTCTGGTTAATTCTAACGGTTTACTTACAAGGCATTTGCCGGATTATATTGATTTTTCAAAAAAGGACAGGGTCGTAATTGAAGCTATTTCAGATTTTGAACTGGGCTGATGAAAGTCATACTTGCAAAATCTTTCTTTAACAGCATTACCCTGGCTTTGCTTCATGAGAGTGATGTACATCTATTGTTATACCTGGCAGGGGATATTCTTTTCTGTGAAAATGGAATTAACAATGATATGATTTGGAGTGATGACCAGTCCTTTAATCCTGTAAAAATTCAGGGTGTAATAAAATTTATTCCCTCCGGTGATTATGAAATTGCCGGGTTTGAATTTCCTCATGACGGTGTTATGAGATGGATTATTCCTGATCTGCATATTCCGCTTTTTAAAAATACTGATGGTTCTTTCTCTATTCAGGAAATGGTAGAGGTGTTGTCTGATAATTCAAAAATAATTATAGATGGTATTATTCATGAATCACCGGTAATTATTTATGAGTATAATGGCAGCAGGTATGTTTCTCAAGGTGGTGATTCCGGGTCATTAGATATGGATAGCAGGACACTGCTCTGGTTAGGGAAGGGTAATTTTGAAAAGATAAATTCTGCAACAGTCTGCTGCATAGGTGCAGGCGGAGTAATGAATCCCTTTCTGGTGCAGGCTGTTCATCACGGATTCAGAAAATTTATAATTATAGATGAAGACCGGCTTGAGAGCCATAATCTTAACAGGTTTATGGGTGCATTGCCCGGTGATGAAGGAAAATATAAAACAGAGATTCTTCTAAAGTATATAAAGGGACT
The DNA here is from genome assembly GCA_964438485.1 of uncultured Leptospirales bacterium. Lineage (GTDB taxonomy): Bacteria > Spirochaetota > UBA4802 > UBA4802 > UBA5550 > JBBAGC01. Next base: position 10,272 of record CAYTLM010000066.1, read on the forward strand.
GCGCCCTGATGCGGAAGTGGTTGTAATTAATCGGATGTTCCCTGAAGGGGAGAGCCTGAATGCAATGGCCGGATCTGATCTTGTTGTTGCAGGTGTTGATAGTAATTATACCCGTATCCTTGTTCAGCTTTATGCCCTGGTTTTTAACAGGGCATTTTTTGATATGGGGAGCGGAATATTTCTTGAGGATGACAATAAAGATTTTCCTGTTGTTGATGAGCGGGGAGGGCAGGTACGTTTTCTTTCACCAGGCGGGTCATGCCTGGCCTGTATGGGTGTTGATCCTGCAGTTGTTCAAAACAGGGGAAGGATGATCCTTGAGGAGAGAAGGGGATATATTGCAGGAACAGATATTACTCCGCCGTCGGTTGTTACACTTAATTTTGCTGTTTCATCCATCTGCCTTAATATGGCTGTTGAGTATTTAACAAAGGGATTTTTGAAAGATAATCATATCCACTATGATGAAAAAGAGAAAAGAATTTTAAAGATAATGGAAACACCAAAGGCAGGATGCCCTTTATGTGCAGGGATGAAATAAAAATTATCTGTAAAATCCATTATTTATTGGTAAAACAGGATGTTTCAAAAT